>JBGVNV010000017.1:0-7862 GCA_045125955.1 Faecousia sp. | reverse complement strand
CCAGGTTTTCATAGTCCACGCCAGTGGCGGTCATGGGGGTGATCAGGGCGGTACCGATGCCCTTAAAGATGGTCTTGTTGGTCTTTGCCATAATATTTTTCTTCCTTTCTTTTCGGAAAATGCACATTGTAATGGTAGGGGGCGGCGTCCCCGACGCCCCATCGGGTGCGGTGCGCAAGCACCGTGCCCGCAACAGATACCGAACTGCCGCCTGTCGGCGGTGGGATGTCGAGGACGCCATCCCCTACGGTCGGTATTTACAAACTGCGGATGAATTTCTCCAATCGGTCCAGGCTTTCGCGGAGCTCTTCGTCGGAATAGCAGTAGCTGAGCCGGATGTGGCCCTCACCGCCAAAGCAGCTTCCGGGGACCGCTGCCAGGCCGCCCTCCTCGATGAGCCGGATGCAGAAGGTTTCCGAATCCATGCCAAACCGGGAGATGTCCGGGAAGACGTAGAACGCGCCCTCGGGCCTGGGATAGGCCAGCCCCATGGCGTCCAGACGATCCAAAACGTACTCCCGCCGCTTGCGGTAACCGTAAGCCATGTCCGCCACATCTACTTTCAGGGCCGTCTCTGCGGCCTTTTGCCCGAAGGTGGGGACGGAAGCGATCTGCGCCGCCTGCAGGAGGGTGAATTTGTCAATCAGATTTTCCGGAGCCGCCAGCCAGCCCAGCCGCCAGCCGGTCATGGCCCAGGGCTTGGAGAAGCTCTGGCAGAGGATCACCCGTTCCCGAAGCTCGCTCCGCAGGGTCAGGTCCGGCACCGGGTCCGATGACAGGGCGGCGTAGACATTGTCGCAGAGGATGTAAAAATCATGCTTCTGCGCCAGCTCCGCCACGATGTTCAGGGAGTCCCAGGAAAGCACACAGCCCGTGGGGTTGTTGGGGGAATTCAGGACGATGGCGCGGGTTTTCTCGGAAATCACCGCTTCCAGAGCGGCTTTGTCGATCTGAAAGTTTGATTTTTTCAGGTCCAGAAAGACACTCACCGCCCCCGCCGCCGTTGCGATGGACTCGTACAGGGGGAAGGCCGGGATGGGGATGATGACCTCGTCGCCGGGGTTTAACAGCCCCGTCAGCGCGGTGTTCAGCGCGCCGGTGGCTCCCACGGTGACGAGAATGTTGTCCATGGAGCAGGCCATGCCCCGGTCCGTTTCGTAGGCCGCGATGGCTTTTCGCAGGGAGTCGGTGCCCTTGTTGGGGGCGTAGTGGGTCAGGCCCTCGGCCATGGCCTGGGCCGCCGCCGCCCGGATGGGCTCCGGGGTGTCGAAATCCGGCTCGCCGATGGTCAGCATCTTACAGCCGGGGGTGGCCCTGGCCAGGGCCGTGAAGCGGCGGATGCCGCTTGGTTTCATGTTCAGAATGTTTGCGTTCATGCCCATCCCTCCGCGATTTTCTCAAAAAAGTCCGCGCCGATGTTCAGAACCGACTCGTCGAAGTCGAAATTGTCCGAATGGAGGGCGGGGGTGTCGCCCAGTCCCAGGAAGAAGAACATCCCCGGCACATACCGCTGATACCAGGAAAAATCCTCGGTGGTCATGCTGGGCTCCTCCAAATGTTCAAAGGGCGCGATGGCATACACTTTGTCGTGGAGCTCTTGGGGATTGTGGATGGCGGGGTAGCCGTTGGAAAGGTGGACCTTCACGGTACAGCCGAACTGCGCTTCGACCTCTTTTGCGATCTCCAGAAGCCGGTCCCGGAGGCCGAAGAAGACCTCGTCGGAGAAGGCCCTTAAGCCCCCCTCCATCCGGGCGTGGGCGGACAGGGCGTTGCGGACGGTGCCGCTTTGTATATGGCCGAATTTCAGCAGGCGGCGGATGTCCGCCGGGACGCTCCGCTCCAGGGCGTAGGCCTTTTGCAGGAAGACGCATGCGGCCTCCGTGGCATCACAGCCCTCCCAGCTCCGGCCGATGTGGGCGGATTTTCCGTAGATGTCCACGTCCAGCTCCGCGGAGCGGCTCATCATTTCTCCTGGTCGGGAGAAGATTTTTCCCTTTGTCAGCCCCGGCCACAGGTGCAGACCGAAGATGGCCTCCACGGCGTATTGGTCGAAAACGCCGGTGTCGCAGATGGGCTTCGCGCCGCCGGATGCCTCCTCGGCGGGCTGGAAGACCAGCAGGACGTTCCGGGAAAGATGTTGTTTGGTGCGCAGTCGGCGGGCCAGCTCCAGCGCGATGGCCATGTGGCCGTCATGGCCGCAGGCGTGCATCCGGCCCGGATGCCGGGACGCATAGGGCGCGCCGGTTTTTTCCTCGATGGGCAGTGCGTCCATGTCCGCCCGGAAGGCGATGGCTTTTTCCGCGCCGAAGTCGAAGAAGGCGCAGAGGCTTCCGTCGATGGGCGAGAACAGCTTACAGCCCAGCCCCTCCAATTCCCCCCGGAGGTAGCTGACGGTTTGATCGAGCTGGCGGTCCAGCTCCGGGATCTGGTGCAATGCCCGCCGGTTTTTTTTGATCCGAATGACAAATGCCCCCTCTCTGTGGATGAATGTTTTTCTATTATAGACGAAGTTGTGGGATGTGTCAATTTCAACCTTGCATTTTTGTGAAAAGAATGATATGGTATACATGGATACAGGATTGGTTTGTGAAAAAGGCCAATACCCCTTTCACATCCGATTGTAGGGCGGGCGGCACTTGAATCAAAGAATGATTGCCCCCGGCAATCATTGGATTTTTGATTCGCTGCGCGGAGCACCACCCCGCCGACCAGGCTGGACGACCGCCCGGCCTGACCAGAAGCAAGTATTTACCGCATCAGACCAGCCCTTCTGCAAGGCTGTGGTGCGTCGGCGGAGGCAATGCCATCCGCCCTACCATAACATGAATTTACAATCAAAAGGAGTCATCCACCATGAACGCTCAGGAAATCATCGAATACATCCGCACCTCCGAAAAGAAGACCCCCGTGAAGGTCTACGTCTGGGAGAAGACCCCCGTGGAATTCCCCGGCTGTAAGGTCTTCCAGTCCGCCCCCGGTCAGAAGCTGGTCTTCGGCGACTGGAAGGACATCGGCCCCATTCTCGCCGCCAACGAGTTTGCCGATGTGGTCGTGGAGAACGACTGCCGCAATTCCGCCATCCCCATGCTGGACAAGAAGGACATCCCCGCGCGAATCGAGCCCGGCGCCATCATCCGCGAGCAGGTGGAGATCGGCAAGAACGCCGTCATCATGATGGGTGCCATCATCAACATCGGCGCGGTCATCGGTGACGGCACCATGATCGATATGGGTGCCGTCCTGGGCGGCAGAGCCACGGTGGGCAAGAACTGCCATGTGGGCGCGGGCGCGGTCCTGGCCGGTGTCATCGAGCCCGCCTCCGCCACCCCCGTCATCGTCGAGGACAACGTCCTCATCGGTGCCAACGCCGTGGTCATCGAGGGCTGCCGCATCGGTGCCAACGCCGTGGTCGCCGCCGGTGCCATCGTGGTCGGTGACGTCCCCGCCAACGCCGTGGTGGCCGGCTGCCCCGCCAGAATCATCAAGATGAAGGACGAGAAGACCACCGGCAAGACCGCCCTGGTCGATGCCCTGCGGGAGCTGTAAGCTTTTGCGCAATCCCTGTGGAAATTTCCACAGGGATTGCGTTTTTTGGCGAACAGATTCACAATCGTAGGGGCGGTCTCCCGGACGGCCCACCGATGCCAAAGGCATCGGAAAAACCGCCGCTTCGCGGCGGCCCCCACATCAGTCAGCCATTGGTTCCGAAGAGCCAATGGCTGACAGCTTCTCCCCCGTGGGGGGAGAAGCCTTTATCCCGTGTCCAACCTGCTGCCATGAAACGCAACCAGCCGAAAATTACCACCAAAAGGCTTCTCCCTTGAGGGAGAAGCTGTCAAAACCCGATTCCCAAAGAATCGGGTTTTGACTGATGTGGGTGTCCCCCCCCCACCGGGGCGGGGATCCCGATGCCTTTGGCATCGGCGGGCGACCCGTGGTCGCCCCTACAGCCACGATACAAAAATCTCCCCCATCCCTTGCGGGACGGGGGAGCCTTATTTATGATCGTTACAAGCCCAAAATCAGCTTCGCAAACAGGAAATAGACCAGCAATGACACGGCGTCGACGATGGTGGTGATGAAGGGGGATGCCATGACGGCGGGGTCGGCACCCAGGACCTTGGCCACCATGGGCAGGACCGCGCCCACGGCCTTGGCGATGATGACCGTCACGCACAGCGCGCAGCAGACCACCAGATCCACCATGAGGGTGATCTCCTCGTTGCCGAAGAGCATCTTGTCGATGAGCCAGATCTTGGCGAAGCACACGATGGCAAGGCCCAGACCGCAGAGCACGGCGGTCCGCAGCTCCTTCCACAGCACCGCGCCGATGTCCTTGAAGCTCAGCTCGCCCAGGCTCAGACCGCGGATGACGGTGACGGAGGATTGGGAGCCGGAGTTACCGCCGGTACCCATCAGCATGGGGATGAAGGCAGACAGGGCGATGACCTTGGCCAGAGCATCCTCGAAGGAGGTCATGATGAGGCCCGTAAAGGTGGCGGACACCATCATCATGCTCAGCCACGGGAAGCGGTTCTTGAACAGCTCGAAGGGGGTGCTCTTGAGGTAGGGCTTCTCCGAGGGGGTCATACCGGCCATCATCTCGATATCCTCGGTGGCCTCCTCTTCCATGACGTCCATGGCGTCGTCGAAGGTGACGATACCAACCATGCGGCTCTCGGAGTCCAGCACGGGCATGGCCAGGAAGTTATATTTGCTCAGCATCTTGGCCACCTCCTCCTGATCGGTGGAGGTGGTGGCGGAGATCACGTTGGTAATCATGATATCCCGGATGGGCGTCTCGTCGTCGTCCGCCAGCAGCAAATCCTTGACCGTCACCAGGCCCAGCAGCTTCCGGCTGGCGTCGGTAACGTAGCAGGTGTAGATGGTCTCCTTGTCCACGCCCTGACGGCGGATGCGCAGGATGGCCTCCTCGACGGTCATGTGGGGCCGCAGGGAGACATATTCGGTGGTCATGATGGAGCCGGCGGAATACTCCTCGTAGCGCAGGATCTGGTTGATGGCGGTGCGCATCTCCGGGTCCGCGTGCTTCAAAATGCGCTTGACCACATTAGCGGGCATCTCCTCCACCAGGTCGGCGGCATCGTCCACGTACAGCTCGTCCAGGACTTCCTTCAGCTCGTTGTCGGAGAAGCCCTTGATGAGCAGCTCCTGGGCGTCGGGCTCCATTTCCACGAAGACCTCCGCCGCCAGCTCCTTGGGCAGCAGCCGGTACATCACGGGGATGCGGTGCTCCTCCAGGGAGTCGAAAATGCCTGCGATGTCGCTGGGGTTCATGGTCACCAGCATATCCCGCAGGGTGGTATACTTTTTATCGTCCAGAAAGGCCTGCATCGCCTTCTGCACGATCTCAAAACGTTCTGCCATGTGTGTTCCTCCTCATGTGATCTTGGGAATCAACACATCGGGCCAAATCATCGGCTACAGGGAAAACACCCCAAAAAGAACACGTCATTGCGAGGAGGGGCATAGCCCCGACGTGGCAATCTCCAAAGGGTTTTGCCTGCCAAATTGGTGCGCCCTTCTCTTCACGGGATTGCCACGGGGCTTCGCCCCTCGCAATGACGTGGAATTTTTTGACATGCAGCACCAATGATTCGCCGTTCTACCAGATAGACCACGAAACGGGGTCTATGCTACTTCGGCCGGATGTGCCGGTACTACTTCCAGATTCCATGGTCTTCCTCCTTTGATAAATCTTTGCCCATAGGCTCTTTTATTGTACCGCTGTTTTTGATTGATGTCAACCTTGACGGGTTCCGTAACGGAATATAAAATAGAGAAAACGTAGGGGACGGCGTCCTCGACGTCCCACCGGAAAATGCCCTGCATTTTCCGGAATTTCCACTGCGCTTCCGCCTGCGGCGGTTGGGTCGTCGAGGACGCCGACCCCTACATATAGAATCGGAGGACTACAATATGATCCGTTTTGCGACAGAAAAAGACCTGCCCGCCATGCTGGCGATCTACAAGCCTTATGTGGAGGAGACCACCTACTCCTTTGAATATGATACCCCCTGTCTGCGCAGCTTTACCCAGCGGTTTTATGACCATGTGGCCCAGTTTCCCTGGCTGGTCTGGGAGGAGGATGGCCTGGTGCTGGGCTACGCCTACGCCGGAGCCCCCTGGGAGCGGGCGGCCTACCGCTGGTGCGCGGAGGTGAGCATTTACCTGCACCCAAGCATCCATGGCCGGGGCATCGGCCGGGAGCTCTACGCCGTTTTGGAGGACATCCTGACCCGTCAGGGCTACCGGGTGGCCTACGCCCTCATCACCACGGAAAACCAGGGGAGCGTCCGCTTCCACGAAAAGCTGGGCTACCGCTACCACTCTACCTTTGAAAACTGCGGCTACAAAATGGGCCGCTGGCTGGGGGTCATCTGGCTGCAGAAATGGCTCAATCCCCTGGACGATCCCACCGGATTCCCCAAAAAGTGGACGGAAGTGGTGTAAGAAAAAACGGGGCAAAAAAACTCCACGTCATTCCGAGCCAGTGCGCACACTGGCGTAGGAATCCCGTAGATAGAGGCGAAAAACCACAAAATCTGGGCAAAAAAGTTACGGGATTGCCACGGGGCTTCGCCCCTCGCAATGACGTGCTTTGGGGACAGACGAAAGCGGGGCAACATTCGTTGCCCCGCTTTCTTACTTCCAATATCCGTAATACTTTTCAAACAGCGCGTTATTATGCGCGTCGCCGCCGTCGACGTTGGAGCTCTTGAAGATGGGCGGCTCGATGCCCTGCCGGACCAGCAGCTCCACCACCCGGCAGACCAGAGCCTGGGCGATGGCGATGCCCACGGCGTTGGAGGTGGCACCGATGGGGTAGCCCAGTCCCTCGATGGGGAAGGAGGCATCGCCGATGTCGCCGCAGTTGTCGATGGTCACGTCGGCGATCTCGTGCATCCGCAGGCCCGAGCTGTGCCGGGAGGTGCAGCCGGATGCGTGCTTTTTGCTCACCATGGCGATGACCTTGGCCCCCTTGGCTTTGGATTCCAGGCACATCTCCACGGGCACCGCGTTGCGGCCGGAGTTGGAGATGACCAGAATGGTGTCCTTCGCCTCCAGACGGTAGAGCTCCACCAGGGATTTGGAATAGCCCTCGATGCGCTCTAAGTAAGTGCTCTTGTTGGCCATCTCGTGGAGCATCAGCTCCGGGGGCAGGATGGCGTGGACCAGAGCCAGACCGCCGGAGCGCAGGTACAGCTCCTCCGCCACCAGATGGGAATGGCCGGAGCCGAAAACGTAGAATCTGCCGCCGTTTTTGCAGCTTTCCGCCACAAATTCTGCGGCTTTCTCAATATTGGGCAGCTCGTGCTCCAGAACCTCATTCAGCTTGCTCTGGACATGGGCAAAATACCGGGTGATGGTTTCCATAGATATACCTCCTTGTTTGATTGGTTCCAATATATCATAGAATCCAGTGAGGGGCAAGGTGGCATGGACAGGAAAATTCCCCCGGTCCATAAGAACCGGGGGGATTTGAGCGTGTCAAAAAAGGATCGTAGGGGCGACCATCGGTCGTCCGTGGATTTTGCCAAAGCAAAATCCATCGCCGCAAGGCGAAAAGACGGTTGTTTTCCTACGGAAAATCCGAAAATCAAAGATTTTCGGCGGACGAGCAATGCTCGCCCCTACATTCTCATGAGAAAGAGCGTTCTTTGACAGACAAAAACCGGGGCACCCATTTGGGTGCCCCGGTCAGGGGATTACTTGAAATATCTCTCCAGCATGCCCTTCAGAGCAACGCCGTGGCGAGCCTCGTCGCGGGCCATCTCGTGGACGGTGTCGTGGATGGCGTCCAGGCCGTTCTTCTTGGCGACGACGGCCAGGTCGAACTT
>JBGVNV010000016.1:0-23941 GCA_045125955.1 Faecousia sp. | reverse complement strand
CTTTTCGCTGCGCTCCAGCTTGATGCGCTCCTTGCAGATTTTCTTCATCTCGGCCTCAATCTTGGTCAGATGTTCGGGAGTGAAGGTGAAGGGAGCGTCAAAGTCGTAGTACCAGCCCTCGTCAATGGCGGGGCCGATGGCGAGCTGGACCTCGGGCCACAGCCGCTTGACAGCCTGGGCCATCACATGGGAGCTGGTGTGCCAGAACATCTTGCGATATTCGGGATTCTCGAAGGTGAAGTTGTTTTCCATAGTGTTTTCCTCCTGTTTTGCGGAGGTAATGCAGAGTGCTGAATGCAGAATGCAGAATGATGGTTGCGCCCATTCTGCATTATGCATTATGCATTATGCATTCCCCATATTGGGATGGGTATAAAAAATCCCCACCCCCCGAATGAATCAGGGGTGGGATACAAATCGTATTCCACGGTTCCACCCTGGTTACGGTAAAATACCGTCACTCATTGACGCTTTAACGGGCGCACCCGTCCCGGCATTTCCGCCGGGCGGCTCAGAAGTGGTATCCGCCGGTTTCCGTTCACAGAGCCATTACACCAAATAGGCTCCTCTCTGGGTGATTTTCACCGGGGCGTGTCTTCATCACTGCCTTGTACCTGATTAACATAGCACATTTTCTTCGGACTGTCAAAGGTTTTTTTACAAATATCCGGCCCATTTATACAAAGTTTCAGGGGTTTTGCCTTTTGGTGGTACGTTTTCGCTCCGTTCCCTGTAGGGCGGGCGGCACTGCCCCCGCCGACCGGCTGCCAATGACGACCCAGCGCAAAGCAGAAGGACCAGCCCTCAACCACCACTGTCATTGCGAGGGCGGTAGCCCGTGGCAATCCGCATCCTCAGCAATGCGAAGCATTGCCCGTCCCCTTTGGGGACGGAAAGAGAACGGATTGCCACGTCGGGCTGCGCCCTCCTCGCAATGACAGAGGGTTTCGTGGCTTGACGGAACGGTTTGACATTCTGCAAAATTACAGTGCGTCGGCGGGGGCCATGCCACCCGCCCTACAAAAAATCACCGCCACAGCTTTCGCCGTGGCGGTTGACAGAATCGATTAACCCTCTTCGACCACGATCTCGGAGACTTCCAGACCGGGGTTTCTGCGGTTGATGAAGTCGATGGCCCAGTAGCTGGAGTAGACCAGCAGGTTGTTGCCGTGGTAATCCTCCAGGACCTCGGCATCGCCGCCCAGATTCAGGTCGGTCAGGTCGCACTTGCAGGCATCGATCTTGCGGATCTCCTCATAGGGCAGGTACTCCATGCGCAGGTCCACGCCGTACTCGTTCTTCATACGGTACTGGAAGACCTCGAACTGCAACGTGCCGACAACGCCGACAATGACCTCCTCCATACCGGAGTAGGGAACCTTGAAAATCTGGATGGCACCCTCCTGGGCGATCTGCTCGGTGCCCTTGACGAACTGCTTGCGCTTCATGGAATCCTTGGCGGAAACCCGGGCGAAATGTTCAGGGGCAAAGGTGGGAATGCCGGAATACTTAAACTTCTTGCCGGCGGTGGTGATGGTGTCACCGATGGAGAAGATGCCGGGGTCAAAAACGCCGATGACGTCGCCTGCGTAGGCCTCCTCGACGATCTCGCGCTCGGCGGCCATCATCTGCTGGGGCTGGCTCAGGCGCATCTTCTTTTTGCCCTGGACATGGTAGTATTCCTTGTCGCGCTCGAACTTGCCGGAGCAGATGCGCATGAAGGCCAGACGGTCCCGATGGGCCTTGTTCATGTTGGCCTGGATCTTGAAGACGAAGGCGGAGAAGCCGGGATCGAAGGTATCCACCACGCCCTCGTCAGAGGTTCTTGCCAGAGGGGGCGGAGTCAGCTTCAGGAAGTTCTCCAGGAAGGGCTCGATGCCGAAGTTGGTCAGCGCGGAGCCGAAGAACACGGGGGAAAGCTGGCCGTGGCGGACGGCCTCCATGTCCATCTCGCGGCCTGCGCTCAGCAGCTCCACATCATCGATGAGCTGCTGGTGCTTGCTCTCGGAGTCCAGGAGCTCAGCGACCTGGGGATCGTACAGGTCGATCTCCATCTTGTCGGCCTTGCGCTTGCCGGTGTTGCTGGTGAAGAAGATCAGCTCTTCCTTCTCCCGGTCGTAAACGCCCTGGAAATCCTTACCGGAGCCGATGGGCCAGTTCATGGCGTAGGTCTCAATGCCCAGCTCCCGCTCGACTTCATCCAGCAGGTCGAAGGGGTCCTTGGTGTCCCGGTCCATCTTGTTGACGAAGGTGAAGATGGGGATGTGGCGCATGGCACAGACCTTGAAGAGCTTCCGGGTCTGGGGCTCGACACCCTTGGCGCCGTCGATGACCATGACGGCGGAGTCGGCGGCCATCAGGGTGCGGTAGGTATCCTCGGAGAAGTCCTGGTGACCGGGGGTGTCCAGGATGTTGATGCAGAAGCCGCCCCACTGGAACTGCATGACGGAGGAGGTGACGGAGATACCACGCTGCTTCTCGATCTCCATCCAGTCGGAGGTGGCCGCGCGGGAGTTCTTCTTGCCCTTGACGACACCGGCCTGGGCAATGGCACCGCCGTAGAGCAGGAACTTTTCGGTCAGGGTGGTTTTACCGGCGTCAGGGTGGGAGATGATCGCAAACGTCCGCCGCCGGGAAATTTCTTTGATCAGATCAGACATATTTTTAACACTCCAAAATGTAAGTTTGCATAGAAAATCAATTTATTATACCTCATTTGTTTCATCTTGACAAGTAGTTATTGGTTCATATTAACAATAATTTATTCCATTCTCAACTTGTATTTCGCCTCATTTTTTGGTACACTTAACTTAGATTGTCACAGTATCCTTTTGCGCACTAAACTTGCGAAAACAAATTTTGGATCATTACCAACGGAAAAGGTGATATAATGGGTATTAAGAAAATTAATGGTATTCTTATTGTCGTTTCAATTGCATTAATAATTGCCTTCATTGGATGTTTCGTATACTCATTCTTTAATACGAACTTCAATTTTGTTGACACAATTAGTGCAATTGCTTCCTTTTTTGTTGCTATATTAACTGTAATTACGGTATACACTACAACCCAGCAAATGAATTTTATGAAGCAGCAGTTGGATCAAATGCGCAATGAGCAGCGATTGAGTGAGCAACCTGTTTTGGATATTGTATCGCCTACATTCAATATCGAACGTCCTCGCTTTTTTCACTCTCCACGAGAACATTCTTTTCAGGCTCGATACTTTTTCTTTCTTAAGATCAATAACCTAAGCAGCTATCCTGCTATCTTCGCTGATGTTAGTGCCGAGCTGGTTGTTGCAAAAGACAAGAAAGAATATATCCTAGGAGCGGTATCTCATAGAATTAATGTTATCGCCGCAAACAGTATAAGTAATGAAATCGACATCATGTTCGCTTCCGATACTTCTGCCGAAATCCTCTCAGCATTACGCAGTGCGTCTGTGTCGACACTACCGAGGCTTCGCTTAACCATTACATATAAAAGTCTCTCTGGTGCAAATTATGTACTTGAACATACATATTTACTGGATGTCAGAGACAATACGGCAGAAAGTTCCTTAATCTTGAAGAATTGGCATACCTCAATATCTTCTGCACCTATCGAAGAAAAGGAAACCCTCGAAATTCTTAACACAATTTCGTCACAGGAAAAACATGACGAGATATTTGAAGAATCAAAGAAGACATTCGATGCAAAACTAATGGGTGGAAAGAACTTGGATGTTGACATGATTGAAATCCCACAGTATTTTTCTGTCAAATGTGTCACAGATGATGTATTTAAAGAAATTACGGAAAAACATCAGTATAGTCGGTATATTGGCAAACACTCCGCACTATGTAAAATGAAATAATACTTTGCCCGAAGCTTGTTGGTTACCACAACAGCTTCGGGTTTTTATTTTTTAGTCTGCAAGCTCACACAGTGCTCTTATTAGCGAATTCTTAATATCTTAAGCCCTTGACATCCAACCGTATTATTCGTATAATACAGTTAGAAACCGTACTACTTGACTAATACACTTCTGAAAGGTGGTGAGCGTCCTTGATTTCTTTTGATGCCTTTGTGTTGGAGGACAATGTGCCCATTTATTTGCAGATCGTGGGCTACATCAAGCGCGGCATCGTGGCCGGGACCATTGAAAACGGCGCGGAGATGCCGTCGCGGCGGATGCTGTCGGCGTTGCTGGGCGTGAATCCCAACACGGTCCAGAAAAGCTACGCCATGCTGGAGGAGGAGGGGCTGATCCACTCCCGGTCCGGCGCGAAGAGCTGCGTGGCCGCAGACGATGCCGCCATCCGGCGGCTCCGGGGCGAGCTTCTGGGCCAGAATTTGAAAACCGTCATCGATGCCATGAAGCAGATGGGCATGACTTTAGAGGATGCCCAGGCCGCTCTGGCCGACCATTGGGAGGTAACACCATGAAAAAGATCACATCCGCGGCACTGCTGGCCCTGAAGCTGACCTGGCTGGCCGCGCTGGCCTTCACCCTCACCGGTGCCGCCGTTCAAATTTCCTATGTTTTCCGGGAGCTGATGCCCGGCGGCGTGCCCCTGCAAACCACCTTCGGCTTTGAGCAGCTCCTCCAGTCTGCCGCAGAACGGGTGGGCAAATTCTGGATGGTCCTCCTGCTGTATATGCTGGGCACGGACATCGGCAAGTCCGTCAAGACCGTCTACACCATGAACCGGCTGGGGCTCAGCGAAAATCAGATGACCCTGGTCTTCGGACTGGTGTTCAGCGGCTATTTCCTCCTGTACTGGGTTTTCCAGATTGCCCTTTGCTACGGCTTCTTCGTCTGGTATTCCCGTTTCGCCCTGGTGGGCTCCAATACCTGGATGCTGGCCTGCTGGCGCAGCGAATGGCTCCACACCCTGCTCCCTCTGGGCGAATGGTGGGGATATCTTCGGAATCTCGTCATCTGTCTGAGCTTTGGCTTCACCGCCGCCTTTGACAGCAGCCGCGCCCGCCGGGAAAAGCACGCCATGATCAACCTGTTCAAGATCATCCCGCCCGTCCTGTGCCTGTTCCTGCTGAACGGCCGGGTCGGAGAGCGCGGCCCCGCCACCGCGTTGATTTTTCTGCTGATCCTCTTCGGTATCGGCGACTGGTTCGCATGGAAGGGAGGCCGGGAAGATGAAGATCTTTGATCCCAAGCGGCATCTGCCCGTTGGCTGGGACTGGGAAAATACCCAGGCCAAGCTCTTCCTCTGGCACGGTCTGAGCACCATGACCCTTATCGGGTTCCTGGACGGCTACATCGATGCCCGGGACCTGCTTTACAACCTGGTCCCCGGCCCCACCGGCACCTACATCCCGGAGCTGGACCCCACCCGGACCATCCTCCCCTTTTGGGAACTCATGAGCGGCACGCCCCTGTGGGGACTGTGGATCTTCCTGGCGGTGATGCCCCTGCTGGTTTGGCGGCACTACCGCTTCCACACCCAGGGGACCATGGCGGTGTACACCATGCGCCGTCTGCCGGACCCCATGGAGTACCACCGCCGGTGCTGGATGCAGCCCGTCCTCTCCGCGATTGCGGAACTCCTGCTGTACGCGGTGCTCATCGGCCTGTGCTGGCTGATCTGGTACTTCGCCACCCCGGCTCCCTGTAGGCCCTTCTGATTCCCGAAATTCCACGTCATTGCGAGGGCGCAGCCCGCACCCCAGGGTGGCTTCTCTTGCCCTTCAGGCAATTCACCTTCTGGCAATCCCGTGGAACCTGGAACCAGCCAAAACCCATACGGGATCGCCACACCAGTCTGCGGACTGGTTCGCGATGACGTCTTCTCTTTTCCACGAAAGGAGGTCCCCATGAAAAAGCTCATTCCTCTGTTTCTGTGCATCCTGCTTCTGACCGGCTGTGCCAAGACCTATGACGGCCCCACGGAAAGCAAGGCGGTCCTCAGCAAGATCCGGACTACCTATTATGATCCCACCGGCGGAGACAGCCACTACAGTCGCACGGATTACGCCTACGACATCTACGGCAACCAGGTCATGGAGCTGGAATACGGCATCCGCACCGAAGACGAAACGGAGGAGCCATACCTCAAAACCCTCCGTGCCTTTGACGAGCATGGAAACATCACCCGACAGCGGCAGTACGCCGTGTCCGGCCTGATTCCCAAAAAGCTCGTGGACATCCGCTATGAATACGACGAAAAGGGCCGGATGACCGCCCATCTGGATCAGATGGAGGAGCAGTATTCCTGGACCGCCGTCTACGATGACGAAGCGCGGACCATGACCTGCACCTACCCCCACGCTGTTTCCGTCAGCTACTTCGACGAGCATGGGAACACCATCCGCCAGGAGACGGTCTTTGAAAACGGCGACACCTCCGGCATCATCTTTGAATTCGATGCCAATGGCAACCGCATCTCCGCCCGGTACGAGGAAACGGTTGGCACCACCCTCCACAGCTATACCTACGACGACCAGGGCCGGGTGCTGACCGTGACCCAGACCACCGCCGAGGGCACCAAGGAGCTCTTCCGCTACGAATACCGGGACGACTGCACCATCCAGTACAACTATGATGGCACCAAGATCGTCACCACCTACAACACCGACGGCTCCGAGCACTACCGCTACTACACGGACAGCACCGACCACATCACAAAAAGCTCCATGTGCTACTACACCGAAATTCAGGTCCCCGCAGAGGAGGTGTCCCCATGAAGAAGCTGATTTGTCTGACGCTCGCGGTCCTGCTTCTGGCCAGCTGTGCCGCCACATACGACGGTCCCACAGAGGAAAAATCCGTCCCCGTGGAGTTCATCCGGGAGCATCACCAGTTCCCCTCCGGCCATGTGGACACAGAGCGGATCATCTACGCCTACGACATTTACGGCAACCTCGCCCAGACCATCGAATACCGCAACGGAAAAGAATCCGCGCGGATCGACTACACCTACGATGACCGGGACAATCTGCTGACCGAGACCCGCTATTCCCTGAGCGGCCTCTTCCCCCGGCGCACCTCCTCGGTGGAGTACACCTACGATGAACGGGACCGCGTCACCTCTGAGCGTTATATCCAGGGTACCCAGACCGTGATTGAATACCGCTACGATGACCAGGCCCGGACCTGCACCCGGCTGAAAAACGGGGAGATTCAAAAGATAACCACCTATGATGAATTTGGCAATGTGATCTCCGAAAAGGCCTTCAACAGCGGTACGGATTGGCAGCTGGTCGAATGGACCCGGGACGACCAGGGACGGGTCCTGACCAGCCATGAAACCAACAGCGAGGGCTATGACCGCTTCACCCGCTGCGGCTACGATGACCGAGGCAACACCATCCTTTGGGAGATCCATGACAACGGCCAGCTTGAGGTCCAGCAGATGCAGTACGAATACGACGAACAGGGCCGGATGCTGGCCCAGTACGAGGTGTCCGGCGACAGCCGTGCAGAGGTCGTCCGCTGGGAATACCTGGACGAAAACGGCAGCTACCGGGTCTGGCGGGACGGCATCCGGAGCCACATCCACCGCTTTGACGAGCTGGGCAACCTGATCGAAAACAGTCATTATGTCAATGAAACGGACCAGTTCGGCATCCGGGAGTTCACCGTCTACGGGACCATCCAGGTCCCCACCAAGGAGGAAACGCCATGAAAAAGCTGCTGTCGCTCCTGCTTTGCATCCTGCTTCTCTGCGGCTGTGCCGCCACATACGACGGCCCCACGAAGACCGTCCCCCGGCTGACGGAGTACACCGTGGACCACTACTACGCCTTCTTCGATTGGGAGGAGCAGCACTACACCAGCCGCACCGTCTACGCCTACGACATCTACGGCAACCGGGTCCGGGAGATGGAATACTGGGATGACGAGCTTCAGTCCGTGACCAATCTGAAATATGACGAGCGGGGCAATGAGATTTCCCGGACCGTCTGGGACCACTCCGGCTGGCTTCCCAAGTACGAGGGCCGCACCGAGCAGACCTATGACGGACAAAACCGCCAGACCGCCTACATCCACTACAATTTCTGGGGCCGCCAGGACAGCGCAAGCTGGTACACCTACGATGACGAGGCCCGGACCCGGACCTGGACCAATGACAACGGCGACACCCAGACCACCTGGTTTGACGAAAACGGCAACGAGATCCGGCAGACAGACGGCGAATACGAAATCATCTACCACTACGATGACCGGGGCAACCGCATCGGCTGGGAAAGCTACCAGAACGGCCAGTATTTCGACCGCTATGAAGCCCACTACGATGACCTGGACCGCCAGATCTGGGGCGGGCGGTACGATGCCAACGGAACTCTCACCAGTCAGACCGAATATGTCTACGATGATGCCCAGGGCATCAAAACCTACCACAAAAACGACGGCGGCAAGCGGGTGGAATATTTCCACGGCGACGGACGGCCCTATAAAATCGAGGACTACGATGCCGACGGCAAGCTCACCATGCTCCAGAGATATTACTACCAGGATATCCTGGTTCCCGCAAAGGAGGAAACGCCATGAAGAAGCTGCTATCCTTACTGCTTTGCATCCTGCTTCTGGCGGGGTGCGCCCCCGCCGCCTATGACGGCCCCACGGAGTCCGCCTGGGTCCTGACGGAGCTGACCATCACCTTCTACAACACTGTTACCGGCGAAACCCAGTCACAAGTCCGAACCATTAGCTATGATGGCATGGGTAATGAGGTCCGCTCCTCCTACTACAGCGATGGCAAGCTGACCTCGGAACGAGAATCCACCTACGATGACCGGGGCAACTGCATCCGGGAAGTCACCTGGGACCGCTTCTGGAACTTCACTTACCCCGCCGCCCGGACGGACTACACCTACGATGAGCAGAACCGGCTGCTGACCGTCACCTACCGCAACGGGTTTGGCTTCAAAACCGGCGGCGACACCTACACTTATGACGATGAAGCAAACACCGTCACCTGGGAGGGCAGCTCCGACACCCAGACCAAATATCTGAACGAAAACGGCGACCCCATCCGGATCGTGACCATCAGCCACGCCGCCGGAATGGAGATGGAAACCCTCTACGAATACGACGAGCTGGGCCGGAATGTCAAAACCATCCATTATCAGGACGGCGTCCTCGCCTCCACCGTGCAAACGAGCTACGATGACCAGGGCCGCATGGTGAAGAACATCTCCTATGATGCCAACGGAACGGCCATCTACGGCAGCACCGTGGTTTACGAGGAGAACACCGTCACCACCGTGGACCTGGACGGCAACCGGAGCGTGGAGATCCTCCGCCCCGACGGTCTGGTGGAAAAAATGGAAAATTACGACCCCGACGGCAATCTGCTCAGCCGGATGGAGTACACCTATCAGGAGATCCAAGTCCCCGCAAAGGAGGAATGAACCATGCTGGAACTGAAAAACATCAAAAAGACCTACCAGGGCGGCAAGGTGGCCCTGGACGGGGTTTCCCTGACGCTGGAGCCGGGGCAGATTATCGGTCTCTTCGGCGAAAACGGAGCGGGCAAGACCACGCTGATGAAGTGCATCCTGAATTTCCTGCGCTATCAGGGCGAGGTTACGCTGGACGGCGAGCCCATCGGCCCCAAAAATATCACCCGCATCAGCTTCGCCACCTGCGAGCACTCCTTCTTCCCCACCCTGACCCCCAAAAGCCACCGGGAGTTCTACGCGGAGCATTTCCCCAAATTCAACCCCAGGCGGTTCGACGCCCTCATGGACTTTTTCGAGCTGCCCAAGACCAAGATCCTGCGCAGCTTCTCCACGGGCCAGAAGAATCAGTTTGAGGTCATTCTGGCCGTGAGCCAGGGCGCGGACTACATCCTCATGGACGAGCCCTTCGCCGGAAACGACGTGTTCAACCGGGAGGATTTCTACAAGGTTTTGCTTGGCATCCTGGAGCCCCATGAGACCATCCTCCTCTCCACCCATCTGCTGGAAGAGGTGGAGCCCATCATCAGCCGGGCCATCCTCCTGCACAAGGGTCAGGTCATTGGCGACACCACCACCGAGGAGCTGGAGGAGCAGGGTCTGGGGCTGATGCAGTACGTCAAGCAGTGCTACAATTATCGCAGTGACCGGGTGGGCAAGGCCCTGCGGGAGCTGACCGGGGAGGAGGGATGACCATGAAGAAGGTCCTTGTGTTCCTCCTGGTCATGGCCCTGGCAGTAAGCGGCATCGGCGCGGCCCACGCCGCCGTGACGGCTTCCCAGGACAATCTGGTGGTCTACCCCACCCTGGAATGGGGCGACATGACCGCGCTAAGCGGCCACACCGCCGGGATCACCTTCACCTGCGGCGACCATCTGATCTGGAAGACCGATTACCCCTTCGGCGGCGAGGCCGTCACGGAATTTACCTATGACCGGGCGGGCATCCCGGAGGTCCCCCTCCAGAGCCGAAACGAGCTCTCCCTCTGGCTCTCCTCCGGTACCCACGCCAGCACCACCGGCTCCTTCTCCATCCGCTCCGGGGGCTACGGCAAGATGTTCCAGGAAGCCGCCGCCAACACGGAAGCCAACGGCGAACTGACCATGGAAGTGGACCTTGCAGACTATCTGGACTGCTATCTGCCGGAGTTTAACCTCTACTACGAGGACGAAACCAGCCTGTGCTCCTGTCAGGTGGATCTGATGGACCTGCTGGGCGGAAGGAGCTGGTACGAGGATGTGACCATCTACGACGGCTTCAACACCGCCTTCCGCTTCCCTGTCCAGACCACCGACCGGGCGGCGATCTACGTCCACAAGACCGGAAACGCCGTGGATGGCCTCAGCTTTGAGTCCATCAGCGGCCCGGAGCTGCAGCTCCACAGCGACCTCTCCGACGAGGGCATCTGGATGGTGGTAAGCTACCAGAATGAATGGGGCGAGCCCCTGGCCTACGAGTCCCCAGCGGGCCACGGCATCTACTTCGTCCCCTGGAAGGTGGTGGGCCAGCTCAACTACACCACCATAACCAAGGACAATCTGGCCCCGGATTTTGCCCATGCAGAGCTGGTATTCCCCCTGGCCGAGGGTCTGCCGATCCAGGAGCTGTCCATCGACAGCAGCCGGGGTCTGGCCCAGGTCCTCTCCGCCGAGGGAGACCATTTCGTACTGACGGTCTACGACCTGAATGCCCGGGAGGTCGCCGCCCGTCTGGAGGTCCTGCCCCGTGATATGGAAAATCTCGGTTACGTCCAGTTTGTGGAGAAGGACGGGTATCTTCTGGTGACGGGTCATGGCAATCTGGCCCTGGTGGATGCCGACGATTACAGTCTTCTGCTCACCGCCCCGGATGTCCGGGACCGGAGCTTCAGCGCAGGACAGTTTAACGCCGCCACCGGCGATCTGCGCTATGACGGCGAAACCCTCATCCTCATCGACACCGCCTTCTACCGGGAGGGCACCTTCTGGGCCGCCGCCTGGAAGCAGGCCGAAAGCATCTGCTACGGCGAATACGACTGCTCGATCATGCGGGGCAACGACCACTGGTATTACGATTACGTCAGTGTGGACCGGTTTCCCCTGGTGCTAAAATAACACAAAAGCCCGATGCCGGGGATTTTTCCTCGGCATCGGGCATTTTTTCGATATATTTGCTGGTGCAAATTCGATATATCCGCAAGCGGATTCGATATAGCTTCGCTTCGATATAATCTAAATCCCCTCTCGCCCCGCAGGGCATATCGAGTGCATCGCACATATCGAACGCTTTGCGTATATCGAAAATCCCTTTGGGGATTTATATCGAGGTCAGCAGGGGCTGACCTCGATATGGTATTCCACCATACCGGCATTGGTATCCTCGATCTCGATGTTATAGTGGATATCCACGGTGCCGCCGGTTTCGGTGACATTGCTCTCGACCTTGGTGGCCTTGACGGTGAGCATCAGCGCGCCGAAGTCCAGACGGTAGAGGGACTCGTGCTTGCGGCCCTCCATGAAGATCATCTGGTTCTCGATGGCACCGGTGCGCTTCAGGACCACGCCCCGGGGACCCACCCGGAAGGTGGTGGTCACACCGGCCAGGCCCGTCAGGTCGCTCTCCTCATAGCTGATCTCCCAGACTTCCTTCTGACGCTCCAGGGTACCCTCGGTGGTCAGCTCGATGACCTCGGGCTCCTGGTCCTGATAGTTCTGAGTGCCCCGGATGCTCAGCATCACCGGAATCTTGCTCATACACCGGCCTCCATGGCCAGCTCCAGGAGCTGGTCGATCAGCTGGGTGTAAGGGATGCCGGAAGCGGCGAAGAGCTTGGGGTACATGGAGATGGAGGTGAAGCCGGGCAGGGTGTTGATCTCGTTGAAGACGATTCGCTCGTCATCGTAGCAGACGAAGAAGTCCACGCGGCTCAGGCCCTGACAGCCGATGGCCTTGTAGCCCTTGACGGCCAGCTCCCGGACCTGCTCCTGGGCCTCCTCGCTGATGCGGGCGGGGATGTAGCTGGTGGAGGTGTCGGTCACATACTTGGCCTCGTAATCATAGAATTCGGCACCGGAGTCGATCTCGCCGCAGATGGAAGCCACGGGGTTGTCGTTGCCCATGACGGCGACCTCCACCTCACGGCCCCGGATGAACTCCTCCACCAGGATCTTCTCGTCATACCGGCCTGCAAACTCCAGAGCCTTCACGAGGGCCTCCCGGTCGGCGGCCTTGCTGACACCGACAGAGGAGCCGGTGCCTGCGGGCTTGACGAACATAGGGTAAATGAAGCGGCTCTCCAGATTCTCCACAATGGAATCCAGGCGGTGCTTCAGCTCAGAAGCGCGGACCAGCTGCCATGCGGCCTGGGGGATGCCGGCGTTGTCCATGACCAGCTTGGTCAGGGTCTTGTCCATGGCCACGGCGGAGGCGGACACATGGGGGCCCACGTAGGGGATGCCTGCCAGCTTCAGCAGGCCCTGCATGGCACCATCCTCGCAGTTCTCACCGTGCATCACGGGGAAGACCACATCGATGGTCTCACGAACCACGCAGTCGCCCTCGAAGCACAGCAGGCCCTGGCCCCGGATGGGGGAGATGGCACAGCGGCGGTTGCCCTCGAAGGTCATCCAGGTCCCGGCGGGGAGCATGGAGTAGTCGTCACCCTTGAACAGGATCCAGTCGCCGTCCTTGGCGATGCCCACGGGGTAGACGTTGTACTTTTCCTTATCAATGTTATTCAGAACGGACTCGGCGGAGCGCAGGGAGACCTCATGCTCCGGGCTCATGCCGCCGAAGAGAATGCAGACATTCAGTTTACTCATATTTGGAAACCTCGTTTCGGAAGGATATTTCTTGTAAATTCGTAGGGGCGACCCTCGGTCGCCCGGCTGACGCACCGCGTCAGCGTTTTCCCGTCCCCGTTGGGGACGGCGGGCGAGCAAGGCTCGCCCCTACATTCCGTTTTGGGAATGTAAATTCAAAAAATAGGACTGGTAATTTTCGGGTCCCGTGCTATAATAGGGACTATCACATTTTGAAGGAGGGATTTCCCATGCAGATCGATCTGACCAACAAGGAATTCCGCTATCTTCTGGATCTGGTCTACATCGGCAACTGGGTCCTGAACTCCACCCGGGGCGATCAGCGTTTCGCCGACTACGACGCCATCGAGAGCAAGCTCTTCGGCCTGTGCCGGGGCACCAAAATGCAGACCCTGGTGGAAAGCTGGCAGGGCGAGGAGGTCCCCTCCCGGGCCTACGCCGAGGGCGGCATTCACGAGGCCATCGCCTGCTATGAGGACGCGGTTTTCTACGAGATCCTGGCCGAGGAGCTTTCCCGACGGGATATGTCCTACCCGGACATCACCGATGACAATTACGATGAGATCGTCGGCCGGATGGACCGGTATATGGAGGAATTCAGACAGTCCGGTGTGGATAAATTAGTCCTGGAGGACTAATTTATCAAATGAAAAGTGAAGAATGAAAAATGAAAAATTGTGGTGTCCCTTCGGGACGGATCAAAATATTTCGTTTTTCATCAGGAGCCTGCCGCAAAGCATTGCTTGCGGCAGGCTTACTTTTTACTTTACAAGTGCTTCGCCTGCGCGGTAGATGTCTCCTGCGCCGACGGTCAGGACGATGTCACCGGGCTGGACGTTGGCCTTCAGGAACTCGGTGACCTCAGGCAGGGTCTCGCAGTAGGTGGCACCGGGGATCTTAGCCACCAGATCCCGGGAGGAGATGCCGATGAGATTCTGTTCCCGGGCGGCATAGATCTCCGCCACGCAGCACACGTCCACCCGCTTCAGCTCCTCGACGAAATCTGCGAACAGGGCATGGGTGCGGGTGTAGGTGTGGGGCTGGAAGGCCACCACCACGCGCTTGTAGCCCTGGGTCCGGACGGCGTCGATCAGGCAGTGCAGCTCGCCGGGATGGTGGGCGTAGTCGTCATAGACGGGGGCATCGTTGAAGGTGCCCTTGCGCTCCATGCGGCGGCCCGCGCCGGTGAAGGTCACGAGACCGTTTGCCACATCCTCGCCGGAGACACCCAGCATCCAGCCCGCACCGGCGGCGGCCAGGGCGTTGAGGGTGTTGTGCTTGCCGAAGACGGAGAGCTTGATGTGGGAGTAGAATTCGCCGTCCACCAGAACGTCGAACTCGCTCCAGTCGTCACCGATGTTCACGGCGCGGATGCGGTTGTGCTCGCCCAGGCCGAAGGTGATGAAGTCCAGACCCTTCAGGGTGTCCATGGTGTTCTCGTCATCTCCGTTGGCCAGGATGCCGTGGGTGGCCAGCTGGGCAAAGGCCCGGAAGCTCTTCTCCACATCGGCCAGGTCCTTGAAGTAGTCCAGGTGATCGGCCTCGATGTTCAGGATGATAGCCAGGGTGGGATAGAAATTCAGGAAGCTGTCGCAGTACTCGCAGCTCTCCAGAATGATGGTATCGCCGCCGCCCACACGGTGGCCCGCGCCCAGCAGGGGCAGTGCGCCGCCGATCATGACGGTGGGATCCTTTTTAGCCTCCATCATCACATGGGTGACCATGGAGGTGGTGGTGGTCTTGCCGTGGGTGCCGCTGACGCAGATGGCGTTGGCGTACTCGCGCATGATCATGCCCCAGGCCTGGGCCCGCTCGAAGATGGGGATGCCGGCGGCACGGGCTGCTGCGATCTCGGGGTTGTCGTTCCGGGCGGCGGCGGTGCGCACGATGCAGTCCGCGCCCTGGATGTTCTCGCCCCGGTGGCCGATGGCAACGGAGATGCCGTGGCGCAGCAGCTCCTCGGTAGAGCCGGAGGAATTCATGTCGGAGCCGGTGACGGTGATGCCCCGGTCCTTGAGCACCAGCGCCAGGGGGCGCATGCTCACGCCGCCGATGCCAACCATATGGACCCGCTTGCCGGGCTTCAGGAACTCGGCCAGCTTTTCGTTTCTCATAATCATAAAAGGATGTACCTCCTTGTCTGTATCTATATATAACCAAAATATTATACCGTATTTGCATTTCATTTACAACTGGTATAATTCCCGAAAAGTTTCGTATTTTCCGGCTTTTTCCGTGGGATTTTGTGGTAAAACGACAGCCGCCCGGGCACGGGCGGCTTCGTTGGTTTCAAATGTTGTCGGAAAGCTCCTGGAACTTCCGGAAAAACTGACCCACGTGGAAGCCGTCCACCAGGGCGTGGTTGGCCTGAATATTGACGGGGAGCATTTTCCGACCGTTCTGGTCGAAGAATTTTCCAAAGACGATGCGCACATTGGAATCGGCGGGGATGGGGGTGGGCTGGATGACCTGGGTGAAGGTGATCCAGGGGGTGCTGGAGACGAAGATCAGGCTGGTCTCGTCCGAGCCGGGCTGGACGAAGCCGTGGCGGCCCTTGGCCTCCTCCTGGCACTGCTTGCCGTAGGTCTGGAACTCGGCAAAGGATCGGCGGCAGTCGGTGCGGCAGTTGACGAAGGTACCGTCGGGCAGAGCCACGGTGTGGGCGGTGTCACAGTGGTCATACTGGGCGATCCGGTCGCCGATGATCCGCTGGCGCAGCTCCGGCACGGAATTGGCGGCGGTGGCGGCAGCCCACAGGAAGGCCAGGAAGGGGGAACCGCCCATGGCCTTGGCAGAATCATACAAACCGGTCACATCCACATTGGCGGTAATGCCCATATAGGGGTAGGCGTAGCTCTTGAAAAATTCATAGTGGCTCCGCCGTGGGAAATTTTCCAGATCGATGAACTTCATTCGATCTCCTCCAGCAAGGCGGGCAGGTCCGCCAGGAGTTCAATTTCGTAGTCGGGCTTCAGGTCATCAGGCGCAATTTTGTGGTGGGGATTGACCCACACGGTCCGCAGGCCCGCCCGCTTGCCGCCCAGAATGTCGCTGGTCAGGCTGTCGCCCACCATCAGACACTCCGCAGGGTCGAAGTCCGGGATCAGGGCAAAGGCCGCCTGGAAATATTCCAGACTGGGCTTGTTGTGCCCCAGCTCCTGGGACACAAAGCTCTTTTCAAAATAGGGGTACAGGTCCGCAGAGGTCATGCGGCCCTTCTGGACCACGGCGGTGCCGTTGGAGGCGAGATAGAGCTTATACTTGCCGAAGAGCTCCTCCTTCACGGCCTTTTCCGCACCGGGAAGGAACCAATGCCCCTGGGAGAGGAAGCTTTCGTAGGTCTTCGCCACGGCGGGGGCATCCACCTCGATGCCCTGCTCCCCGAAGAAGACGGCGAATCGGTTTGTTACCACCTGGTCACGGCTCAGCTCGCCCCGCTCCAGGGCCTTCCAGTGGCGTTCGTTGACCGCGCTGTACCGGGCGGCCAGGGCATCGGTGGGCTCCAGGCCATAGGCCGCCATGGTCTTGCGGATGGCAATGGCCTCGGCCTTTTTGAAATCCAGGATGGTGTCATCCAGGTCGAGAAATAAGTATCGGATCATTGAAAAGCACCTCTTGTTCAATCGATAGCGTAGGGGTCGGCGTCCTCGACGACCCATCTGCGAAGCAGAATTTCGGTACTTGTCCGAAAAATGCTGTGCATTTTCCGGTGGGACGTCGAGGACGCCGTCCCCTACACCGGCTTACCCGTTCTTTCTACGGGCAATGGCATTTGCCAGCTTGGCAAAATCCGGGATATCCAGGGTCTCACCGCGCACCGATGCATCGAAGCCGCACTCCGCGATGACCTCTGCCGCGCCGTCCTTGCCCAGCTCCGGGAAGCCGGAGGCCAGGCCGTTGCTCAGCTTCTTGCGGCGCATGGCGAAGCTGGCCTTGACGCAGCGGAAGAAAATATCGGGGTCGGCGATGTCCCAGGGGCGGTTCTCCCGGACTTTCAGCTGGATGACGGCGGAGGTCACCTTGGGCTGGGGCAGGAAGCAGTGGGCGGGCACATCGAAGAGGATCTCGGGCTCCGCGTAGTAGTTGCAGAAAATGGTGAAGGCGGAGTAATCGGCGGTGCCGGGCTTTGCGGCGATGCGCTGGGCCACCTCCTTCTGGACCATGACGGTGACGGAATCGAAGCACTCCGCCTCCAGCAGGGCGGAGAGGATGGGGGAAGTAATATAATAAGGAAGATTGGCGCAGGCCATGGGGCGGAGCCCCGCGAATTTCTCGGCAACCAGAGCCTTCACATCGGTCTTTAGCACATCCTGCCAGACGATCTCCAGGTTGTCAAATTCGCCCACGGTCAGAGCGAGAATGGGCTTCAGCCGCTCATCCAGCTCGCAGGCCACCACCTTCCCCGCCCGCAGGCACAGCTGCTGGGTCAGAGGGCCGATGCCGGGGCCGATCTCCAGAACACCGGCGGAAGCATCCACACCCGCGTCCTCCGCGATCTGCTGTGGGACCCAGGAGGCGATCAGGAAGTTCTGGCCCTTGGCCTTGGAAAAATGGAAGCCATGGGAAGCCAACAGGGGCTTCATGACATTGATATCGGTAACATTGATCATATTGACACCTCATTTTGGAATAATAAAAAGACGCTTATCGGCTTTATTCAGCTTCTACAAGTAAGAATCGCCAGTGTAGGGCGGGGGGCTTGCCCCCGCCGGGATTTTACGCCGCAGGCGAAAAATCCCCTTGCCGTCAGGCAAGAATGGCATCGCAGATCGCCCTTCGGGCGATGCGAATTCCGCCGATGGCGAAATTCGCGGCGGGGGCAAGCCCCCCGCCCTACCGTACTGTTTTAAAGCGATAAGCATGAAATAAAAAAACACCTTTCTCCTATCATAACAGAAGAAAGGTGTTTTTTCAATGTTCGTTTACTTCATTCTGCACTGTGCATTATGCATTCTGCATTAGCTGAGGAAGTAGATGGTGCAGTTACGCACGCCGAAGCTGAAGCACTGGCTGGTGGTGGGCATGTACAGGTCGATGCGGTTGCCCTTGATGGAGCCGCCGCAGTCCTCGGCAGCGGACAGGCCGTAGACGAACTTGCCGTCGTTGGAGACGATGAACATCTTGGTGCCGTAGGGGATCAGCTTGGGGTCCACCGCAACGGTGCCCCAGTGGACGGTAGTGCCGGTGGCAGTGATCTTGTCGCAGCCTGCGTCGGTGTGGGTGTAGGCAGTAGCCTTGACGCTCATGGTCCGGTTGTAGGTGTAGATTTCGCCGTCAGGGGTGACGATGATGCCGTCGCCGATGGTCAGCTTGCCCTGCTCCGCCTCGAAGGTGCCCTGCTTGATGACCTGGTTCACGGGGGCAGCGGTCTGCTCGGTGGCGATGATCTCGCGGGAGACCTCCTGGCCGTTGAAGTAGGTAATGGTGGCGGTGTGCTTCAGCTCGCCGTTGACACCCTCGGTGGCGACCTTCTCCTCGCCCTTGAGCATCTTGTTGGTCTGGACGTACTCGGTCTCGAAGGGGACTTCCTCGTAGATGTACTCGGTGGAGGTGGTCCAGCGGTCGATGTTCAGCTGCATGCCGTCGTAGGTCATGGTATCCAGGGGCACATCGATGGCGTCGCCCTCGTTCAGGCTCAGGTTGATGCTCTCCAGCAGCTCACCGACGGTCTGGCCGTAGGTATTGGTGACCATGTTCTCGCCGCCGTTGTTGATATAGATCAGCTGGTTGCGGCGGACGGTGATCTCGGGGCGCATGCCCTCGTCATTCATCTCAACGATGTCCGCACGGCCCAGCTCAAAGCCATGCTCGTCCAGGACCTGGGAAGGCTCAGTGGCATCGGACAGGACCACGCGGCGGTCATTGCCGTCGTAGATCACATAGCCGGACTGGGCGTAGGCGGTCAGGGAGACGCTGGCCATCAGCATCATGGGGACGATCGTCATGATCATCAGACGCACCATGGCATTGTCCTTACGCATAGCGAATTTTCTGAGTTTGCTCATTGTGAGTTTCCTCCTTAAATCAAATGTCGATCAAAAATATCGAGTTTTTCAGATTCCATTTCATAAGTAACAGCTTTATAACTTCTGTCACAAGCTTGTAACATTATAGCAACGAATCCGAAAAAGTCAAGCTTTTCTATTCATTTTCGGCGTTCACATAACTTTTTACAGGATTTTTACGTAGATATTATGTAAACCTCCAGGGTTATGCGCCATCTTTTTCCGTCATTTTCGACAATTTTCAACCGTTCGTTTTGTCACTTTGTCACTTCTGTTACGAATTTCGCCGGTTTCTGCGGTTTTTTCGCATTATCCTGCTATCCTGTTTTTATGGAACCCAAAAATGGTTATCTGCAACCGCATTCTTCCTCCACTTGGGGTATGATTGGGCGTTTGTTCTGAATTTTCTGCTCCACTTGGGGTTTCCAAGCTGTAACCGCTCCTGTGCAATCCTGCCAAGGGCCCGTTTCTTCCCCTCCCCTGCCCCCTTTGGCGTTGCCGAATCTGACAATTTTTCTTCCAAATATCCGCCACAGTTTTTCATTTTTTCTGATTGATTTGGGCGCGTGTTTGCGCTACAATATTTTCATCAAATCCAGCAACTCCTCAGCCCATCCACCTAACTTTTTGAACAAACAGGAGGAAATTACCATGAATCCCAATGTTAGACCCGAATCCATGGCCCGCATCACCAATTTCGAGCTGGCCAACGCTTTTATCGACGAGCAGGTCAAGCTGGTCCGCGAGCAGGTCGGCGACAAGAAGGTCCTGCTGGCCCTGTCCGGCGGCGTTGACTCTTCCGTCGTGGCCGCTCTGCTGATCAAGGCCATCGGCAAGCAGCTGGTCTGCGTCCACGTCAACCACGGTCTCATGCGCAAGAACGAGTCCGAGGGCGTCATCACCATGTTCAAGGACGGCCTGGATGCCAACCTGATCTATGTCGATGCCACCGATCACTTCCTGGGCCTGCTGGCCGGCGTGTCCGATCCCGAGCGCAAGCGCAAGATCATCGGCAAGGAGTTCATCACCGTCTTCGCCGAGGAGGCCCGCAAGCTGGAGGGCATCAGCTTCCTGGCTCAGGGTACCATCTACCCCGACATTCTGGAGTCCCAGAAGGCTGCCGAGGGCAAGAAGGCCGTCAAGTCCCACCACAACGTGGGCGGTCTGCCCGAGGACCTGAACTTTGAGCTGGTGGAGCCCATCAAGCTGCTGTTCAAGGACGAGGTTCGCGTGGTCGGCGAGGCTCTGGGCCTGCCCCATGCCATGGTCTACCGTCAGCCCTTCCCCGGCCCCGGCCTGGGTGTCCGCTGCCTGGGTGCCATCACCCGCGACCGTCTGGAGGCCCTGCGTGAGGCCGACGCCATCCTGCGCGAGGAGTTCGACAAGTGCGGTCTGGCTGAGAAGGTCTGGCAGTACTTCATCGCCGTGCCCGACATCAAGTCCGTCGGCGTCAAAGACGAGAGCCGCTACGAGGGCTGGCCCGCCATCATCCGCGCCGTCAACACCAAGGATGCCATGTCCGCCACCATCGAGGAGATCCCCTACGAGATCCTGCACAAGATCACCTACCGGATCACCCACGAGGTCGAGGGCATCAACCGCGTCCTGATGGACCTGACCCCCAAGCCCATCGGCACCATCGAGTGGGAGTAATTTCCGCCTGAAACCGTCAAAAGCCGCTGCTTCTGCAGCGGCTTTTTTCTGCGCCTATGGAAAAGCGCGGGGCGATGTGGTATGATGAGGGAAAACAACGCGAGGTGAAGTCCATGGAATTCCACGAAAACTTACAGGCCCTGCGCAAACAGCGGGGCCTGACCCAGGAGGAGCTGGCGGCGGAGCTCTTCGTCTCCCGGACCGCCATTTCCAAATGGGAGTCCGGCCGGGGCTATCCCAGCATCGACTCTCTGAAGGCCATCTCCCGTTTTTTCGGGGTGTCCATCGACGGCCTGCTCTCCGGCGAGGAGGTGCTGAGCCTGGCCCAGGAGGACCAGAAGCGCAGCGGCGCGCGTCTGCGGGATCAGGTCTTCGGGCTTCTGGACTGCGGCGCGGGACTGCTGCTGTTTCTCCCTGTCTTCGGCCAGCAGACAGGGAATCAGGTCCGCGCGGTCAATCTCTTCTCCCTCTTCCCATCCCGTCCCTGGCTGGGCGGGCTGTTTCTGGGTACCATCGTCCTGACGGCGGGCCTGGGATGCGCGATTCTGGCCCTGCGAGGCTGGGAGCATCCCTGGAAACGCCCGGTTTCCCTGGCCCTGAGCGCGCTGGGGGTGCTGCTTTTCCTGCTGGTGCGGCAGCCCTATGCCGGTGCTTTTTTCCTGTTTTTCCTGCTTATCAAGGTGTTTTTCCTGGTAAAAAATCCGTGACACGAAGCGTATCGCCCATGTGACGGCCCGATTCTTTCCTTTTTCGACCCCATCCGCTAGCATGTTCTCAGGCGAAAGCCGAGATTATCATAAGGATGGTATCAAATGATGGAAAGAAAGACAAACCGATTCGCGCTCCCCGTCGGGCTGCTGGCGTCCTTCGCGCTGTGGACCGCCAGCGTGTGTCTGGTGGACGTACAGTCCACCGGACCCCTGGGCTCCCGGGTGGGCTTCGCCGCTTTGAATGGCTGGTTCCACGACCTGACCGGGGTCCACCTGTGGCTCTATGATCTGACGGACCTGCTCAGTGTGATCCCCCTGGGGCTCTGCACCGGTTTCGGCATTCTGGGTCTGTGCCAGTGGGTCCGACGTAAAAAGCTGCGCCGGGTGGATCGGGACCTGCTGCTCCTGGGCGGCTTTTATCTGGCAGTGGCGGCTTTTTTCGTGGCCTTTGAGTGCTTCCCCGTGAATTTCCGCCCGGTGCTGATCGAGGGACGGCTGGAGGCCTCCTACCCCTCCTCCACCACCCTGCTGGTGTTGTGTGTTATGTCAACCGCCCAGATGCAGCTGCGCCGCCGGCTCCGCCCCGGTGCCCTGCGCCGCATGGTCTGCACCATGCTCCCCTGCTTCACCGCCTTCATGGTCCTGGCCCGGCTCCTTTCCGGTGTCCATTGGCTCACCGACATCCTCGGCGGCGCAATTCTGAGTGCGGCGTTGGTCACAGCGTATAGAGCAGTGCTGAGATCTGAATGAAATCGCGCAAAAAGAGCCTGTCCTCACGGACAGGCTCTTCCTTCAATTTCGCTGGTTTTTTCTGGGATAAGGGAAAGGTTTCGGGAAGCCAAGCATATAATCCGCAGACACGCGGAAGTATGCGCAGATAGATTGGATATCCTGAAGACTGGGTTCATATCGGTCCCGCTCCAGGTAGGAGATCTTACGCTGGGTCATGCCCAGTTCCCTGCCCAGCTCCGTTTGATTCAGTTCCAGTTCTTCACGCAGAAGTCTGAGCTTCTCGCCAAATGTCATCTCCATTCCCATCACCGGGAATAATTTATCATAGATAGAAATCATCTATTGCGTTATAGACGTAAAACGTCTATAATATCTCAAAAGGAGGTTTCATCATGGAACATTTGGAATTGGAACATGTCCTGCGCACCATCCGGCAGGCAAATTCGTCGGAATTGAGCTCCATCGTGCGTGGTATCCTTGCCCGATATGGGGAGCTGTTTGAGGAAGAGGAGGTCTTTTTCCTCTCTGTTCCGAAAGGCGATGAAGCCGAGCGGGAGCGGGTCATGTCCGCGGCCCTGGGATTGGAACGAACGCGGTTTGAATGATTTGCGTGCCCTTTTCCGATGCCGAATGGCATCGGAATTCCCGCCCTGTCGGGGCGGGACACCCACATCAGTCATAAAATCGGTTCCAAAGAGCCGATTTTATGACAGCTTCTCCCTCAAGGGAGAAGCCTTGGGTGGTAATCCAGCATAGCCCCGTTTCACGCTAGCAGTATCAATGCGGAACAAAGGCTTCTCCCCCTGTGGGGGAGAAGCTGTCAGCCATTGGCTCTTCGGAACCAATGGCTGACTGATGTGGGGGGCCGCCAAAGGCGGCTTCGGATTTTGCTTAGGCAAAATCAGCGGACGACCAATGGTCGCCCCTACGAATACCTGTTTGACACACCAAAAAGAGCCTGCCCTTTCGGGCAGGCTCTTTTTGGTCAGGATGGAGACTTAGGCCTTCTCCAGAGCCAGGGTGCGGGTGGTGATGTCGCAGACCTCGGAGGGGCCGTAGTACTGGATGGCACCGGGGTAGGTGAAGCAGGTCTCGACGGCCCACTCAGCGCGGTTCTCGGCGAAGAACTTGAAGGGGGCACCCTCCAGCTCCACCAGAGCCTTGCGGATAACGGGCTTGTCGGCACCGTGGCGACGCTCGATGTTCATCATCTTGGTGATGGGCATACCGCCGGCGACCCACTCCTCAGCGGGCTTGCTGAGGTTGGAGACCTTGGACAGGTAGCCGGTGAAGCCGTACTGGATCAGCATGGCAGCGTTGTAGCCCAGAGCGTAGCAGTAGTCGGCATCGAAGTTGGAGGGGAATGCGCAGCGGCCCTCGTAGCCCAGGAAGTGGTGCAGGGCGGAGAACTTGCCGTTGTAGGTACCGGCGGCCTTACGGGCAGCCAGGTTGGCGGCGACCAGAGCGGAGAACAGCTTCTCGGACTCGATCAGGGAGACCTGAACGTTGCCGTGAGGATCGCGCTCCAGGAACAGCTGCTGCTGAATGTTCTGGGGCAGGATGTCGAAGACACCGAAGGAACCGGCGGTCAGACCGGCCTTGATGAACTCGTACTTGTCGTTCCAGGAGGGCAG
>JBGVNV010000015.1:0-11812 GCA_045125955.1 Faecousia sp. | reverse complement strand
AATTTCAAGATAAATAACGGAGGATTTCATCGGTTTCACCTCAAAAGCAAGAATACATCTTGATTTTTAGGCGTTTTTCGATTTGTCAAGTGGTATTTTGTACAATTATCGCAGTGCCTTTTTGACACTTTGAAATGGAATCCTTAAGTTGATGACATTGCCCTCAAGGGGAGGCTTATTTTCCCTGCATAACAAAAAGTGCCGCATTCCTGCGGCACTTTTGACTCAGATGTAATTCATGGGGTTCACGGAAGAACCGTTATAGAAGATGGAGAAGTGCAGATGGGGACCGGTGCTTCGGCCGGTGGAGCCCATGTAGCCGATGAGCTGGCCCTTCTTCACGGTGTCGCCCTTGTCCACCACGGAGCGGGTCATGTGGGCATACAGGCTGGAATAGCCGTCGCCATGGTTGATGGTGACGTAGTAGCCGTAGGTGCTGCCGTAGGTATCGACCGTGACCTTGCCGCTGCGGGCGGCGTAGATGGGGGTACCCTGGTCATTGGCCAGATCCACGCCGTTGTGGAACTTGTACTGGCCGGTGGTGGGGTGGATGCGGTAGCCGTAGGGAGAGGTCAGCTTTCGCCAGGAGCAGGGTCTGCCCCAGCTCTCGCCGGAGACGAAGCTGCTGCCGCCGGAATTGCCGGAGCCGCCGCTGTTTCCACCGGAGTTGCCGGAACCACCGGAGTTACCGCCGGAATTGCCGGAGCCGCCGGAGTTGCCGGGCTTCTTGTTGGCTTCCTCCTGCTTCTTCTTTTCTTCCTCTTCCTTACGCTTGCGCTCTTCCTCTTCCTTGCGCTTGCGCTCCTCCTCCTTGCGGCGGGCTTCCTCCTCGGCTCGCAGAGCCTTGGTCAGCTCGACCTCAGAGGCGGCGATCTCGGCAGAGAGCTTGGCCTCCTCAGCCTCCCAGTCTGCCTCCATGGCATCCAGAGCCCGCTTGTCCTCGTTCAGCTCTGCCAGCAGCGCATCGGCCTCGGCGCGCTTCTCGTCCAGGACTGCCTGGGACGCCTTCAGCTCGGCGCGGGAATCCTCCAGAGCCAGCTTCTCGCTCTCCAGGGCGGTGCGGGCCTCGGCGACGGCCAGGGCAGCCTCGCTCAGCTCGTTCATGCGCCGCTGGTCGGCACGATGGATCTCCTCCATCATATTCAGCCGGTCGATCAGGTCGGTGAAGCTCTTGGCCTTAAAGAGGACGGACCAGTAGGACACGGTGCCCTCCTCCTCCATGGCCTGGATGCGCTCCTTGTTCTTCTCGTTCAGCTCGGCCAGCTTGGCTTCTGCCACATCCAGCTCTTCCTGGTTGGCGGCGATGAGCTCGGTGTAGCTGCGGATCTGACCGTTGATGTTTTCGATCTCTTCATAGAGCAGGCCGATCTGCTGATCGATGTTCTCCTTGTGGGCGACCATCTCCTCGATGGATTCCCAGTTGGCATCCTGCTCACTTTGCAGAGCCTCCAGCTCCGCCCAGATGGCGTTGCGGTCGCCCTTCAGTGCGTTGATTTCCTCCTTGATCTCCTTGGAAGACTTGGCGGAGGCAGACACGGGCAGAATGCCCGCCAGCAGACTCAGCAGCATGATGGCAGCCATAATGCCGGCCAGGATGGAAACCAGCCGTCTTTGCTTGTTCATAACATTAAACTCCTTGTGTTACACATCCATAAACTTACGGATGGCGGAAATACTGCCGAAGACACCGACGAACAGGCCGGCGGCACCGAAGACCACCACCATGGGCACCAGCAGCTCGCCGAAGGGCACGAAGCTGAACAGGCCCAGTGCATCGACCTCGGCGATCTTCTTCACCAGACCGTCGTACAGGAACCACTCCGCGCCGAAGGCCAGGCCCGCGCCTAGGATGCCCAGGAAGAAGCCCTGGACCATGAAGGGGAAGCGGATGAAGCCGTTGGTGGCACCGACCATCTTCATGATGGCGATCTCGTTCTTGCGGTCGTACATGGCAAGCTTAACGGTGTTGGAGATGATCAGAAGGCTGACGATCAGCAGGATCACGATGATGCCCGTGGACACGAAGCCCAGGACATTGGAAATGGTGGTGAAGCCCTCGGCCAGCTCGAATTCGGCGTCGATCATGGCCACGCCCTCCACCTGCTCCAGCAGGGCAACGGTCTCCTTCATGCGGCTGTTGTCCTCCAGGACCACCACGATGCGGTGGCGCAGGTCCTTGGCATCGACGCCCTGGAAAGCGGCATCGTTGTCATGGTCCTCGATGAAGCTCTGCAGAGCCTCTTCCCGGGACACATAATCGGCCCGGAAGACATTGTCGATCATATTGATGCGGGAGTGGACGCTCTTGGCCTCGGCGTCGGTGTAGACGCTGTCCACATAGCAGATGACCTCGTTGGTCTGATTCAGCTCCTCCACCATCAGATTCAGATTGTACATCAGGATGGAGAAGCTTCCCACGATGATCAGGCATGCCACCGTGACGCACACGCTGGCGAAGGACATCAGCCCGTGGGAGAAGATGCTGCGGATGCCCTCCTTCATCAGGTAACCCAGATTATTCATTTTCATAGCTAAAATACCCGTCCATTCCGTCGCTGATGACCATGCCATCGTCAATGGCAATCACGCGCTTGTCAAAGCGGCGCACCAGCTCCTGTTCGTGGGTGACCACCAGCACGGTGGTGCCCAGATTGTTGATCTCCTGCAGCAGGCTCATCAGCTCAAAGGACCGGGCGGGGTCCAGGTTGCCGGTGGGCTCGTCTGCGATGATGGTAGAGGGATTGTTGACCAGGGCTCGGGCGATGGCCAGTCTCTGCTGCTCGCCGCCGGACATCTCCGTGGGGCGGCGGCGTTCCTTGCCGGTCAGACCGACCAGGTCCATAACGTAGGGCACGCGCTCCTTGATCTCCGCCTCCCGCGCGCCGATGACACGCATGGCGTAGGCCACATTGTCGTAAACGGTCATGTTGGGAATCAGACGGAAGTCCTGGAACACAACGCCCAGGGTCCGGCGCATATAGGGGATATCCCGCTTGCGGATGGACTCCAGGTTGTAACCGTTGACATGGACCTGACCGGAGGTGGGCCGGAGCTCACCGGTGATGATCTTCATAATGGTAGACTTACCGGAACCGGAGGGACCCACCAGGAAGACGAACTCGCCGTCCTCGATCTGTAGGGAAACGCCGTTCAGCGCGGTGTTGCCCTCGGTATAGGATTTGACAACATCAGTAAATTGGATCATATTTTTATCTCCTATTCATGCAAGGGCAAAAGCACCCCACATAAAAATGTAACCAAATTGTAACACATTGTACTCCACCTGTCAATGCGGCTTTGGAAAAATTCATAATTTGCTAATGATTTCCATCCATTTTCCCCATTCCGCAAAGAAAAGGACCGCCTTTCGGCGGTCCTTATACGTTCGATTATCGGGTCTCGCGGGAAGACAGGTACTTTCTGACCATCAGGGCCACCTTGAAGATGATGGCGTGGTCGAACTCCCGCAGGTCCAGGCCGGTGAGCTTCTTGATCTTCTCCAGGCGGTACACCAGGGTGTTGCGGTGGACGAAGAGCTTTCTGGAGGTCTCGGAGACGTTCAGGTTGTTCTCGAAGAACTTGTTGATGGTGAACAGGGTCTCCTGGTCCAGGGAGTCGATGGAGTTCTTCTTGAAGACCTCGCTCAGGAAGATCTCACACAGGGTGGTGGGCAGCTGGTAGATCAGACGGCCGATGCCCAGGTTCTCATAGTGCATGATGCTGCGCTCGGTATCGAAGACCTTGCCCACCTCGATGGCGGTCTGGGCCTCCTTGTAGGAGTCGGCCAGATTCCGCAGGTGCTCGGCCACGGTGCCGATGCCGATGACGGTCTTGATGTACAGCTCGTTCTTCAGGGTCTCCTCCATGGAGGCGGCCATCTTCTCCAGCTCCTCCTGGGTGGTGGAGGGATTGATCTGCTTGACCACGGCGATGTCGGTCTCATTGATGCTCAGAACGAAGTCCTGGAGCTTGTCGGGGAACATGCCGCCCAGCACATCCACGGTGGCCACGTCGCCGTGACCCACCTGACGGACCAGGAACACGGCCCGGGGGGTGTCGGTGGAGAAGTGGAGCTCCTTGGCACGGATGTAGATATCACCGGGCAGGATGTTGTCCATGATGATATTCTTGACAAAGGTGCCCCGGTCATGCTTATCCTCGTAATAATTCTTGGCATCGCTCAGGGCGACATGGGCCGCCACGCACATGCCGCGGGCCAGCTCGTCCTCGCCGGTGCAGAACACGGTATACTCCACATAGTTGGAGGAGCTCACCATGGGCTTGAAGGTCTTCTGATTGCAGACGATGGGGTTCTCATTGCTGGATGCGACCTTCACGGCGGCATCGGACCAGCGTTCACCCAGCCAGGTCACATCGGTACAGGCAACGACACTGCCCTCGGCATCCATGACACCGAGAACACGATCCGTGGCATCCTTCAGCTGAACGATCACGCTCTGGAAAACACTATTGGACATTTTATGCTCCTCCTTAGAAAAGTGCATAAGCACGGTTCCTACAAATTCATGCTGTTATTATACATAGCTTTTCAGCATTTTGCAAGTACCTTTTGACGAATTATTGAAAATCAACGTAGTTTTTTTATGAAAAATCCCGACGTAGGTTCCATCTCGCGGACACTTGTCCGCGAGAGCACAGTGGCACATTCGTCATTCTGCCTGTTCTTCCAGAAACTGGATTTCGTCATTGGTCAATTCTCTGGTTTTACCCCGCTCCAGGCTGCCCAGGGTCAGGCCGCCCTCGCTGCGCCGCTCCAGGTAGAGGACCGTCATCTGCCGGGAGGCCATCATCCGGCGGACCTGATGATATTTGCCCTCGCAGACGGTGATGAGGCTCTCGCCGGGGCCCAGGGGCTCCAGCCTGGCGGGCAGGCACTGGGTGCCGTCGCGCAGGGTCAGACCGGCGGCAAAAGCCGCCACATCCTCGTCACCGGCGGTGCCCTCGTGCTTCGCGTAGTAGAGCTTGGGGACCTCCTTCTTCGGAGAGATCAGCCGGTGGAGCAGGTCGCCGTCGTTGGTGAAGAGGAGCAGACCCTCGGTGGCCTTGTCCAGCCGGCCCACGGGCTTCAGGTCCTGGTGTGCGTACTCCTTGGGCAGCAGCTCCATCACCGTCCGGTCCCTGGGATCCTCGGTGGAGGTGACGAAGCCCTCGGGCTTGTTCAGCATCACCACCATCCGCCGTCTGCCGCCGATACGCTCGCCGTCCAGGGTCACGGTCTGCCTGTCGGGGTCAATTTTGGCGGCACCGTCCTTCATGGGTTTGCCGTCCACCTGGACCCGGCCCTGTTTTAAGATGAGCTTCACCTGGGAGCGGGTGGCCACACCCGCGTTGGTCAAAAATTTATCCAGTCGTTCCATAGTTCCTCCATCATATCCGCTCCCCGCCCGCCATAGGCTGTCTTGAAAAAACCTGACAGGAGGGACAAATCATGCTCATTATGACCACGAAGGTCGATAAACGAAAGCTGCTCATCGCCGCCGTGGCGGTGGTGGCAGCCATTGCGCTGCTTGCCGCCCTGGGCGGCGGGGACAGCGCGCCCACCGCTTCCATGTCCACCGCCCCGGCGGCGGACACCAACGATGCCCGTGTGAAATTCCTGACGGACCTGGGCTGGGAGGTCACCCCCTCCCCCACCGAGTCCGGCGAGATCCGCATCCCCAAGGCCGGGGACCAGGTCTTCGACCGCTACAACGAGCTCCAGAAAAGCCAGGGCTACGATCTGAACAAATACGCCGGGAAAAAGGTCATGCGCTACGTCTATCAGATCAACAATTTCCCCGACGCAAAGGAGCCGGTCTACGCCACGGTGCTGGTCTATAAGGACCGGATCATCGGCGGCGACATCACCGACACCACCCCCGGCGGCAGGGTCCAGGGCTTCGCGCCCTCAGAGCCATAGGCCGGTGACGGTTTTGCCCTGTCGACGGGCATAGTCGATGGCGGCTCCGGTGCCCCCGGAGCTGCCGTCATAGACCGTCAGCAGACCATCGGCGGCATCCACCATTTTCCGGTTCCGGCGGAGCATGCAGCCCTGGGAATACTCCGGCTCCACCATGTACACCGCATCGCACTGGCAGAGGATCGCCGTGTAGCGGCGTTGGTCCCCTTCGCTCCATCGGTCCGGCTGACTGGGACAGGGCAGGTAGGCCTCCAGCCGCAGACCCAGTGTGAGCACCGCCTCGGCAAAATAGAAATCGCACCCCCGGGCCATGCCGCACAGGAAGGTGTCGTACCCCTCCCCCGCCGCAGACCGGACGGCATCTAAAATCTGCCGTTTCAGGGCATCGCACCGTGGATCGGATTCGTCGCTGCCCCAGGGCAGCTTCTCCGGCCGATGACCGGCAAAGGCAAGGACCATCTGCGCACCTCCCTTGGATTGCGCTTCCCGCCATTCATGGCGGGAACTCCGGGCGACCGCGAGGGTCGCCCCTACGCGGTTGTCCGCCAAATACATTCTTATAGTATCACAGGATATAATTCTTGACAAGCACCACAGCCGGTGGTATTCTGTATACAAGTGAACAGAGGATCTTCAGGGCAGGGTGTGATTCCCGACCGGCGGTACAGTCCGCGAGCGCGCAAGCGTTGACCCGGTGCAATTCCGGGACCGACAGTAAGGCTTTTGGCCGCAGTCTGGATGGAAGAGGATCGAAGAATCGTCATTTGCGCCCTGAGTGTTTTTCTCAGTGCGCAATTTTTGTTTTTGAGGTGATCTCCATGAACCGCAAGAAATTAACCACCAAGGAGCTGACCACCCTGGCCATGCTCACCGCCATTGCCTACGCTCTGGTCGCCACCATCCGCATCCCCATCGTCCTGTTCCTGAAATACGAGCCCAAGGATGTTGTCATCACCATCGGCGGCTTCCTGATGGGTCCCGGCGCGGTGCTGGCCTCCTCCTGCGTAGTGGCTCTCATCGAAATGTTCACCATCAGCGAAACGGGCATCATCGGCTGCATCATGAATCTGCTGTCCACCTGCTCCTTCGCCTTCACCGCCGCCTACGTCTACAAGCGGCGGCACACCATGGCCGGTGCCATCGCGGGTCTCGTCACGGGCACCGTGGTGATGGTGACCACCATGCTGCTGTGGAATTACCTCATCACGCCGCTGTACATGACCGGCACCTCCCGCTCGGACATCGCCGGGATGCTGATGCCCGTGTTCCTGCCCTTCAATCTGCTGAAGGCGGGACTCAACAGTGCCTGCATCCTGCTGCTGTATAAGCCCGTGGTCAACGGTCTGCGCAGAGCCGGTCTGCTCCCCGCCTCCCCCGCCAAGAGCGGCTCCCGCATCGGCATCACCGCCTTCGCAGCCCTGCTGCTGGTCACCTGCATCCTCTTCGTCCTGGTCCTGCGGGGCATCATCTGATCGCATTCCAAATTCCCTCCCCCGGGGGGAGGGTGGCCCCGAAGGGGTCGGGAGAGGAATGCGGGCGGTAAACTAAAAGTCTGTACAACATACCAGGCCTACTCCGATGTCGGTCATCGTGACCCGGAGTGGGTCTTCGGTTTTCCAGTCATCCAGCATTTCCGCCCGCATTCCTCTTCAGTCACCAATCGGTTCCGAAGAGCCGATTGGCGACAGCTAGGAATTGTGGTGTGATTGTCCCCGGCAATCATTGGATTTTTGATTCGCTGCGCGGAGCACCACCCCCGGGGGAAGCGATTGGGTGCTCCCGCACCAGTTTTGGGCAAACAAAAACGCCCCGGCTTTTGCCGGGGCGTTCTCTTTGTTGCTTAGAATTCGGGATCAACCTTGGGCAGCTCCGTGTAAGCGGGCATTTCGGGCTGAGGGACCACCATGCCCAGGTCCTTCTTTCGGCAGGCCAGATAGAAGAAGGGCTCACACACGGGGAAGATGATGCCCAGCACCAGGAAGGCCGTTGCACCGTTGGGACGGCAGGAGCGGTACAGGTCATAGTTACAGATGTGGTAGAACACCAGCGTAACGATGCCGACCACCGTACCCAGCATAGAGGGGATGGCACCGGCCAGCACGACAGTCTCCACCTGCTCCACAGGCAGCACACCCATACCGGCAAAGACCTGGGCGAAGGAGAAACCATAGACGACCGTGTACAGAACCATGCTCACCGCGCCCAGGATCAGCATGATCTTGCGGCGGGAAGTGACCTTGCCCTGGACCAAATGCTGGTACTGGTCGGCCACAGAGCCCAGGATCCAGCGGGAACCGACGGGGACCCAGGCCAGCCAGGCATGGCGGATGCCCCGCCGCTTGGCGATGCTGTGCAGGCTCAGGGACCGGATGATCCAGCCCACCAGGCAGCAGACCAGCACCACACCCAGGATCGTCAGGTAGATGCCCACGAACATCATCAGGGTGTCTTCATCCAGCGTATTGACAGGTAATTCATTATAATAATTCAAAGCGATTCGCCTCCTTTTCTGAGGTCATCATATCACAGAATTCCACATATAGCAAGAGAAAAACCGCATTTATGACACATCTTTCCCGCAAAAATAACACCCCATGCTTGCGCACGGGGTGTTTGTCGATATTTTTGCTGACGCAAATTCGATATGATCTAAATCCCTCTCGCCCCGCAGGGCATATCGAGCGAGTACGCATATCGAACGCTTTGCGTATATCGAAAATCCCCATGGGATTTATATCGACCTTAGCGCATCAGCTCACAAACCAGCTTGGTGTACTCCACGGGATCGTCGATGGGCAGATCGGCCATCAGGCAGGCCTGGGCGTACAGGAGCTTGGCGTAACGCTCGGCCTTTTCGGGCTCGGTGCCGATGGCCAGCTGCATGGCCTTGACGGCCTCGTGCTCCTCGTTCAGCTCCAGGATGCGGCCCACCTGGAAGGCGAATTCGGGGTTGGCCCGCTTCATGTACTTCTCCATCTCGAAGCTCATGCCCTCCTCGGGGACCAGGGCCACGGGATGGGAGCCCAGATTCCGGGACAGGCGGACCTCCTTGACGGAGCCGGAGAGCTTTTCGGAGACGAAATCCAGGAAGCCCTTCAGCAGCTCGGACTTCTTCTTGGCCTCGGCCTTCTCCTCCTCGGTTTCCAGACCCAGGTCCTCGGAAAGGGCGTTGCAGAAGCCCTTCTCCATATAGGTGTTCAGGGTCTGGGGGATGAACTCGTCCACATCCTCGGTAAAGAGCAGCACATCGTAACCCTTGTTCCGCAGGGTCTCCACCTGGGGCAGCTTCTTCAGCCGGTCGGCATTCTCGCCGGAGGCGTAGTAAATCTTCTCCTGGCCCTCGGCCATGGTTTCGACATACTCCTTCAGAGAGACGGTCTTGCCCTCCTTTGCGGACAGGAAGATCAGCAGATCCTGGCAGGCCTCCTTGTGGGCACCGTAGTCGGAGACGGTGCCGTACTTGAGCTGACGGCCGAAGACGCCGAAGAACTCGTTATACTTCTCCCGGTCATTCTCCAGGAGGCTCTTGAGCTCGGACTTGATCTTCTTCTCCAGGTTCCGGGCGATGATGGTCAGCTGGCGGTTGTGCTGGAGCAGCTCACGGGAGATGTTCAGGGAAAGATCCTGGCTGTCCACCACGCCCCGGACGAAGCGGAAGTGCTCGGGCAGCAGGTCCTCGCAGTGCTCCATGATCATGACGCCGGAGGAGTACAGCTGCAGACCGGCCTTGAAATCCTTGGTGTAGAAGTCAAAGGGAGCCTTGGCAGGGATGTAGAGCAGTGCCTTGTAGCTGACGGAGCCCTCGGCACTGACGTGGATGTGGGCCAGGGGCTTCTGGAAATCGTAGAACTTCTCCCGGTAGAAGGACTCGTACTCCTCCTCGGAAACGTCCTTCTTGGCCCGCTGCCACAGGGGCACCATGGAGTTCAGGGTGTCCAGAACGGTGTAATCCTCATACTCATCCTCGGTTCCATCCTTGATCCGGGACTTACTGACCTCCATGCGGATGGGGTAGCGGATATAGTCGGAATACTTGCGGATCAGGGAGCGGATCTGGTACTCCTCCAGATACTCGGCGTAATGCTCCTCCTCGGTGTCAGGCTTCAGCTTCAGGATCACATCGGTGCCGGCGGCATCGCGGGTGGCCTCCTCGATGGTGTAGCCGTCGGAGTCAGAGGTCCACTTCCAGGCGGTGTCAAAGCCGTACTTTCTGGTGATGACGGTGATACTTTCGGCCACCATGAAGGCGGAGTAGAAGCCCACGCCGAACTGGCCGATGATGTCGATGTCCTCCTGCTTCTCCATGGCCTTCTTGAAGGCGAGGGAGCCGGACTTGGCGATGGTGCCCAGGTTCTCCTCCAGGTCAGAGCGGTCCATGCCGATGCCGTTGTCGGAGATGGTCAGGGTGCCCGCTTCCCTGTCGGGGGTGATGGTGATGGCAAAGTCAGAGCGGTTCAGACCCACATTGTTGTCGGTCAGGGCGGTATAGGCCAGCTTGTCGATGGCGTCGCTTGCGTTGGAGATGATCTCCCGGAGGAAAATCTCCTTGTGGGTGTAGATGGAGTTGATCATCATATCCATCAGACGCTTGCTTTCGGCCTTAAACTGCATTTTTTCCATGGTGCATTCAGTTCCTTTCGCGGTATTTAGCACTCGTAATAGGTGAGTGCTAATATTATAGCGCGATTATCAAAAAATGCAAGCCCCATTTTCATTTGTTCCCCGATTGTTCATAAATAGAATGTAGGGAACTACAAGATAATTCCTTTTTAATTGCAGATTTTCCTTTTCCCCCTTGCATTTGTACAAAAATATGTTATCATTAAGCTGTATGACTATGGCCTGAGGGCCACCACCCTATGTACGTTTTTGTGAAATATACATTATGATAAGGAGAACCAAATGATTACTGTTTCCAACCTGGGTATGCAGTTCGGCGGCCAGTGGCTGTTCCAGCACGTCGACCTGCAGTTCCTGCCCGGCAACTGCTACGGCATCATCGGTGCCAACGGTGCCGGCAAGTCCACCTTCCTGCGTATGCTCACCGGCGAGCTGGAGTCCACCTCCGGCCACATCCACATTGATCCCGACAAGCGCGTTTCCGTTCTGAAGCAGAACCAGAACGCCTACGACGAGTACACCATCATGGACGCCGTCATCATGGGCAATAAGCACCTGTACGAGGTCATGAAGGAGAAGGATGCCATCTACATGAAGGAGGACTTCTCCGACGAGGACGGCCTGCGCGCCGCCGACCTGGAGGCCGAGTTCGCTGAGATGGGCGGCTGGGAGGCCGAGTCCGATGCTTCCCGTCTCCTGCAGGGCCTCGGCATCGGCACCGAGATGCACTACGACATGATGGAGACCACCGACCCCCGTCTGAAGCTGAAGGTCCTGCTTGCCCAGGCCCTCTTCGGCAACCCCGACATCGTCATGCTCGACGAGCCCACCAACAACCTGGATATCGAGGCCATCAACTGGCTGGAGGACTTCCTGCTGGACTTCCCCGGCATGGTCATCGCCGTCAGCCATGACCGCCACTTCCTGAACACCGTCTGCACCCACACCGTTGATATCGACTACGGCAAGATCAAGATGTACGTCGGTAACTACGACTTCTGGTACGAGTCCTCCCAGATGGTGCAGGCCATGATCCGCAACAAGAACAAGAAGAACCAGGAAAAGATTGAAGAACTGCAGCTGTTTATTCAGCGCTTCTCCGCCAACAAGTCCAAGGCCAAGCAGGCTACTGCCCGCCGGAAGCTGCTGGACAAGCTGAGCGTGGAAGAAATGCCCTGCTCCACCCGTCGCTATCCCTTCGTAGGCTTTATGCCGGAACGGGAGCTGGGTAAGGATATCCTGACCGTGAAGGATGTGTCCGTCACCGTGGAC
>JBGVNV010000014.1:0-8232 GCA_045125955.1 Faecousia sp. | reverse complement strand
CTTCGCCAGCTTCGAGGAACACACCAAGGGCCGCATCGCCCCCGGATACTGCGCCGACTTCGTGGTCCTTGGCGAAGACCCCTTCCGAACCTCCCCGGCAAAGATCAAGGATATCCCCATCCTCCAAACCTGGCTGGAGGGAGAACGAGTATGGTAAACGAAAATCCAATCCCCTATCGCCTCATCCGCAGTGACCGGAAAAGCATCGGCATTCAGATCACCGCTGACGGTGTGGTCGTGCGCGCGCCGAAGCGGCTGTCTGCCGCCGAGATCGACCGCTTTGTCCAGAGTAAGCGGAGCTGGATTGAAGGCCATCTGTCGAAGCTCCCGGCTCCCCAGCCCAAATTCATCCAGGAAGAGATTGAAGCACTGGCCCGGAAAGCATTGACTGTCATCCCCGACCGGGTGCGGCACTTCGCCCCCATCGTGGGCGTGAGCTACGGGCGCATCACCATCCGCAACCAGCGCAGCCGCTGGGGCAGCTGCTCCGGCAAGGGCAACCTCAATTTCAACTGCCTGCTGATGCTGACCCCTGACCATGTTGTTGACTATGTGGTGGTCCACGAACTGTGCCACCGCCTGGAAATGAACCATTCCCCAAAATTCTGGGTGCAGGTGGAACGGGTACTGCCGGACTACCAAAAAAGCCGGGAATGGCTGAAAGAACACGAAAAGGAGCTGATTGGAAGACTATGAGGCACATACGACGGGCACTGCCCGAAGATCTGAACCGGATCGCAGAGATTGAGGTATTCTGCTACCGGCTGAATTTTTACCCGATTTTCCGGGAGGATGCCTTCTACTTCGGAGAATTCCAGGTGGCAAACCGCATCGGAGCCAATCGGGAACATCTTGACGAGTTGCTGGTCTACGATGACGGTGTGGTCAAGGGTTTCCTCCGGGTCGCCGATGGTGAAATCAAAAAGCTCTTCGTGGAGCCTGTCCTCCAGGGCAGCGGCATTGGCGCAAAGCTTTTGAAATACGCCGTGGAGCAGGAAAACGCCCGTTTCCTGTGGGCTCTGGAGAAAAACGAAAAGGCCATCGCCTTCTATCGTCGCCACGGCTTCAGAACGACGGAGGAACGGAAATTCGAGGAAGGAACAACGGAGTATTTGGTGAGGATGGAGCGATAATGTAAAAAGGAGAGGCTGTGCCTCTCCTTTCCGTTTCGCATAGACTTAGGCGTAGGGAACGCCGTCCCCGGCGTTCCGTCGGGTGCGATGCCGTAGGCTCGTACCCGACGAGTGCGGTGTATTGCCGCCTTCGGCGGTCGGAACGCCGAGGACGGCGTTCCCTACGGTTGCTTAAGTGATTGATCGACAAGCCAAAAGGAGAGGCCAAGCCTCTCCTTTTTACATATCATCTGATAAAATTCGTCGCAATTCCCTTCTCCCTCACGGGCAAACCATACTTCTCCTTACCCAGCGCAATGGCCTTCATCAAAAACGCCATATTTCTCGCCAGGGTGCGCATGGTCTGCATGCCCTCCTCGTCCCGGACGGCTTCGCCGGGTGCGCCGCCGTGGACGGAATTCCAGTACTGGCTGGAGGCCACGGGCATGCCGCTGATGGTGAAATACTTGTTCAGCTGGTCGAAGGTAGCAGAACAGCCGCCACGGCGGGCCACGGCCACGGATGCGCCCACCTTCATGCGCTTGTCGAAATGGGCGCTGAAGAAGAGCCGGTCCAGCACGGCGGTAAGGGTGGCATTGGCGGAGGCATAGTACACGGGGCTGGCGGCCACCAGACCGTCGGCCTCCCGGAATTTGTCGGCGATGTCGTTGACCACATCGTCAAAGACGCACTTGCCCGTTTTATGGCAGCTTCCGCAGGCGATGCAGCCCCGGATGCCCAGATGCCCCACCTGGACCACCTCGGCCTCGATGCCTTCCTCTTCGAAAATCTTCACCATCTCCGCCAGAGCGGCGGCGGTGTTGCCGTTTGCTTTGGGACTTCCGTTGAGCAGTAAAACCTTCATGCTGTTACCTCCGTTTTTTTCTTACAGTATACCGCACCGCTCCCAACTGTGCAAGTGGAACCCCCTTTACAATCCACCGTTCAACGGATAAAATAGCATCAAACGACCCACAAGGAGGTAACCCCATGAAAAAGAAAATGCTCTGCATTCTCGCTGTTCTCGCCGCTTTGGTGATGATCTCCACGCTGGTTGGTCCCGGCGTGATTCTCTCCGCCGTGCGCCAGCCGGAGCCGGAGGACGGCTTTGCTTATGCCGAGTCCTTCCGCACGGACTATGAGGACATCCGGCTCCATCTGCAGGAGCTGTCCGACGGTCTGGGTGCGGAATTTGCCAGCCACCCCATCGACGAAAGCGACGGTCTGTACATCGATTCGTTCTACCTGCCCAGCCGGGACACCCAGACCAATCTGGTGGTGCTGACCACCGGTGTCCACGGCATCGAGGGTTACATCGGCGCCGCCATGCTGGATGTGTTCTTCGGGGAGATCTACCCCACTCTGGACCACAGCGACACCGGCGTGCTGGTGGTGGCCAATGTGAATCCCTACGGCATGAAGCACCTGCGCCGCTACAACGAGAACAATGTGGACCTGAACCGGAATTTCATTCTGGACTGGGACACCTTCGACCGTGCTTCCAACCAGGAATACCCCAAGGTGGATACCTTCCTGGGTCCCACCGGCAAGATCGGCAACGCCCTGTGGCACGAAGCCGGTTTCTATCTGAGTCTGGCGAAGACGGCCATCACCGAGGGTGCCGACACCATCTCCGATGCCCTGCTGACGGGTCAGTATGAGTACCCCGAGGGCGTGTACTACGGCGGCGACGGAGACGAAAGCTCCACCGTGTATCTGAAGGATGTGTTTGCCCGGTGCCTGGAGAGCCGGTATGAGAACATCGTCCACATCGACATCCACTCCGGCTACGGCCCCCGGTACAACATGGTCATCTTCAACTCCGTCTTCGAGACCATGACCGAGGCCGAATCCGTGGCCGCCTTCGGCTATGGCAATGTCATCGCCCACGATTCCGAGAGCTTCTATGCCACCACCGGCGACACCACGGACTTCTTCTACCGGCTCGCCCAGCAGAAGGGCACCGACACGGCTCTGTTCTCCACCTGCTTCGAGTTCGGCACCATCGGTGATGCATTCTTCGACACCATTCTGAGCCTGCACTACACCGTGGACGAGAACCGCAACCACTGGTATCCCACGGACAACGGGGTTTCCGCCCAGATCGTCCATGAGAACTACATGGAGCTGTTCTACCCCACGGAGACGGCCTGGCGTGAGAAGACCGTGACGGACTTCGTCGCCGCCACCCAGGGCGTTCTGAACGCCAAGCTCAAATAACAGGAGGTACGGATATGCTTTTAGATGGATGCCACGAAGGAAAGCACACCCCCAGACTTACGGAGGTCAAATGCCCCCAGTGCGGCGAGTGGGTGGATGTGTTCGTGCTGATGGGCGGCCGCCCCGGCCAAACCGGCACTCTGGCCTCGGATGAGAAATGCGGCTGTGGATATGTGCTGAGGGCGGGCAGTTATGAGGGGGATTATGAGAGATAACCACCTTTGAGTCCTGCCTGTTGGAGTTAGAATGTCATTCCGAGGGGCGAAAGCCCCGTGGGAATCTCCTGGTACGCAGTACAGATTTGCAGTTCGGTGACAGGAGATTGCCACGTCGCCTATCGGCTCCTCGCAATGACTCAGTTGAGGGCAAGCAGTACCGCTCATCCAGCTACAACAAATAACGAACTACGAAAGCCCTGTCCATATCGGACAGGGCTTCGCTTTTGGTTTGTTATTCTCCCCACTCCTGCGCAAACAGTCCACCTGCGCCGCCGGTATGGACGAACAGCACATTGTCCTCCGGCTTGTAGTAGCCCTCTTTGGCCCGGCGGATTAGGCCGGCGAAGGCTTTGCCGGTGTAGCAGGTGTCCAGAACGATGCCCTCCAGGCGCATCATCAGCTCGATGGCCTCGTTGCCCTCCTCGGAGGGGATGGAGTAGCCGGGGCCCCACATTTCCACCAAATCGGGGGTGGGGATCTCCGTCTGCACACCCAGCAGGTCGGCCGCTTCGCGCATCAGCCGGGGGACGATGATCTCGAAGGGGTCGTTATCCACCATCGAGCACATGACCTTGGTTTCCGGCAGGTGGAGCTTTGCGCCCAGGACACAGCCGGCCGCCGTGCCGCCGGAGCCGCAGGCGCAGACCACATGGTCGAAATGCACGCCGGAATCCGCCACCTCCTTCATGCAGTCGATATATCCCAGGGTTCCCAGGGCATTGGAGCCGCCGCAGGGGATCTTGTAGACCTTCCGCCCCAGCTCCTCGCCGATGCGGTCCATCTCGGCGTAGATGTCATCGTAGCTGTCGGTGTCCATGTAGCGCACCTCCACACCCATCAGGTGGTTGAGGATCTGGTTGCCCTTCCGGGCGGTGACGCCACGCTTTTTCAGCACCAGGATGCAATCCATCCCCAGCCGCAGAGCACAGGCGGCGGTGAGCATGGCATGGTTGCTTTGTGCCTGCCCGGTGGTCATCACCAGGTCGCAGCCCTTGTTTTTTGCATCCCGGAGCAGGTATTCGAGCTTGCGGACCTTGTTGCCGCCCAGGGCCACGCCGCACAGGTCGTCCCGCTTGATCCAAACATTGGTCCCCAGTTCCCGGCTCATGTTGGGCAGACGGTACATGGGGGTCGGGAACAGTCCCAGAGATTCTTTTTCGAAATGGTTCATGGTAGTCCTCCTCAGGCGTTTTCTATAGTGTAGCAGGTGGGGTGTGGGGTTGTCAAATGGTGGGTGGGAAATGGAATTGATTCATTTCAGTTCGCCCTGTTTTGCCGGGTAGATCCCTGTTTTCTCATAATAAAAGTTCGCCTGTTTTCTGATGTTCCTCGTGAATGATCTGTATGGCTTTGTCAGCTGGAAGCGGATGGAGAAAAGGCAACTGAATATGGCATAACCGGTTCCGGGACTTTTGTTTGCATCCATAACGATACTGCGCTATAATAGTCTCAAACACACTGGAGGTATGCCCCATGAAAGCCCTGACCTACATTGAAAAGGGCAAGCTCGACACCACGCCGCTGATCACACATCGGTACAGATTGGAAGATATCGAGGAGGCTTATCGCATCTTCGAGAATAAGCTGGCCGGGGTGATTAAGGTGGCGATTTTGACATAAAGCAACGGGATGCCTTTGGGCATCCCGTTTCAGACTGTCAAAAAACCTGAATTGTAGTGCTCTTGGCTCCCCCATTTATGGGGGAACTGTCACGCGAACAGCGTGACTGAGGGGGTTATCGAATATTTGCAAAGCAAATATTCAATATTTTCGGATTCTCCCAAAATCCGGAACCCTCTCCGACCCGCTGACGCGGGCCACCTCTCCCAAAGGGAGAGGCAAGGGACTTTTTTGACACGCTGGAAGGGCCTGTTGCATTTTGCAACAGGCCCTTTTCAGTTTAGGGGAGCAGGTTTTCACGCATCAGAGCGGAATTATGCTTAACCAGCTGGGCATACTCCTCGATGGTCATGACACCGGAATACAGATTATCAAGGGGCATGAAGAAGGTGGAAGAAACATCAACGCCGGGGATCTCTTCGAACGCAGCGAAGCCGCCCACAGAAGCGGTTGCGCCGTTGTCGTAGATGGAGTAGAACATGGCGTTCTCGCCCTCGAGCGTGTCGGCGAGGCCCAGGATGGGCTGCATGGCACCGGCGGAAGCGAAAATCTCAGCAGCCTTGTCGGAGTACAGGAAGGCGACGAACAGCTCCGCCTCGGGGATGTGGTCAGCGGCGGCGGGGATCCAGGCCTGCTCGAACCAGCTGAAGGCAGAGGGTGCGTTGCCGGCGGAGGGGATGGCAGTCATGCCCCAGGCGAAGGGATCCAGGATAGAGGCATAGTCAGCCATCTCGCCGGTGATCCAGGTGCCGTTGGGCATGAACAGTGCGCGGCCGTCCATGACCATCTCCTGGTTCTTGGCGAAGTCCCGGTTGTTGGCCTGAATAACCGTGGCGGGGTGGAGGTAATCACCGAGCTTATCCATGATATGCAGCAGCTTCTGACCATCAGCGGAATCCCATGCGCCCTCCTCATAGGCGGTGATGGCATTGAAGAAGTCGTTGCCGCCGATGGCATTCATCAGCGCGAACATGAACATATCATAGTAGCCGATGGTGGGGTAAGTGAACAGAGCGATGCCCTCAGCCTTAGCGGTCTCGCCCAGAGCCCACATCTCATCCCAGGTGGTGGGAACCTCCCAGCCCATCATCTCGAACAGCGCGGCGTTGTAGAACAGGCCGCAGGGGGTGTAGAACATGGGAGCCATGTAGGTCACGCCGTCGCCGTAGGGCGCGACGATGCGGTTGCCGGTGAAGCCGTCGATGATTTTGTCGGCGGGGGTGGCGTTCTCGCCGGGGATGGTCAGGGACAGGGCATTGGTCAGGGGGTGCAGGGCATTAACCTGGACCAGCTGCTCGGTCAGGCCGGCGGGACGGCCGGTGGCCAGATGGACCACGTCGGGGTAGTCGCCGTTCATCATGGGGCCGGACAGCACCTCCTCCAGATTTCTGTCGACGATCAGTTCGACCTCGATGCCGGTCTCCTCGGTGAAAGCATCACAAACGTCGACCCACGCCTGGGTGCCGTAGGCAGTTTCGATGGCAGCGACCTGAATGGAGGCAGCTGCCAGCGGGTTGACAGTGCGGTACAGGAAGGTGACGACCTGGGCGCGGTTGCAGGTGCTGTTGACACCAAACTCGGTGGCAGTCAGGCCGTTGGTGATGCCGTTCTTGACAGCCCACAGCACAGCGGGTCCATACCAATCCGTTGCCTTTACATCAGAGAAGGGGGTTCCGGTGGAAGCAACCGAAGGGCTGCCCTCGGCGCGGTAGAGGAAGGTGACGACCTGGGCGCGATTACACTGTTCGTAGGGGCCAAAGGCGTTCGTGGACAGGCCATTGGTGATGCCCTGTTCCACAGCCCACAGGACGGGCTTGTAGTAGAAGGCATCTGCCGCCACATCCCGGAAGGGATTGTAGGAGCTGGCGGGCTCGGGAGAGCCGGCGGCACGCCACAGGAAGGTGACGACCGTAGCACGCTGGCAGATACCGCTGGGGTTAAAGGTAGTATCGGTGGTACCGGTGGTGATCCCGTTTTCAACGGCCCAGTTGACCGGGTCGGCGTACCAGGCATCAGCGGGCACATCCGTAAAGGACTTCTCTTCCTCGGCTCCGCTGGCCGACACAGAAGCCGGCAGGAAGCAGAGGATCATCGCGCATACCAGAGCCAGGGAGATGATTCTTTTTAACATAACAAACCTCCTGAAAAATAATTGGGAATTGCGATCGATGCATTCAGTTATCCTGCAAAAATGCAGGTTGGGAGAAAAGAAGTATTCCCAGCTCCTATTATAGGCCATCCAATTATTGAAATCAAGCCCATTTTCAAACAATGCCGCCATTGCGTGCATCCGTTTCCTTACAACTCCACAACCTTCGTTGCCACATTGTCGCAGAACGCCTTATCATGCTCCACAAACAGGATGGTGGGCTGGTATTCTTTCAGCACCGCCTCGATCTGCATTCGGGAGATGATGTCGATGTAGTTCATTGGCTCGTCCCAGATGTGAAGATGCATAGGCTCGCAGATGGAACGGGCGAGAAGGACCTTTTTCTTCTGGCCGGCACTCAAGGCGGACATATCCTTCTCCATCTGCGCCTTCGGCACATCCAGCTTCGCCAGCATGGCGAGAAACAGGCTCTCGTCGATGCCGGACTCCCGTGCAAAGTCCGTGAGCCTCCCCCGGAGACCCGAGGTGTCCTGATTCACATAGGAGATCTTCAGCCCGTTGCCCAGCCACACTTCGCCGGTGTGGGGGATGTCCTGACCGCACAGGAGCTTGATGATGCTGCTCTTACCGCTGCCGTTGGCACCTTGCAATGCAATCCGGTCGCCCATGCGGATCTCGAAGCTGATGTTTTCGCACACTGCACCGCCGCCGTAGTCGATGGTCACATTTTTCAGCTCCGCCAGCCGCTTCGTGTGGAAGGGTGTCTGGAAAATTTTCAGATCGTCGCTGCGCTCAATGTTTTTCAGGAGCCTGGACTTCTCCTCGATGGCGGCGGTCTGGCGTTTTTCGATGGCCTTGGAACGGGCCATCATTTTCTCCGCCTTGTGGCCCACATAGCCCCGGTCGAAAACATGGGAGCCGATCTTGGTGGCCTCGGTGCGGTCAGACCAGG
>JBGVNV010000013.1:0-13834 GCA_045125955.1 Faecousia sp. | reverse complement strand
CCTAACGGGGCCCCCCTACGCGGGGGAACGAAAAACCGCCGCCCGATTGGGCGGCGGTTGGGGTTATTGCAGGCCCATGAAAAAGTTGACACCGGTGAAGATGGTCAGCAGGGTCCAGCTGAAATTGCGGCAGGTGATGTACCAGTCGGAGGGCTCGGCGGTTTCGGCGTTCTCCACCCGGAAGCAGATGCTTAAGTAAAACAGCTCGTCGGCAAAGAGGATGCTGACGGCGGTGGCGGCGGCGAAGAACACGCCGATCAGAAAGACGGTCCAATCGCCCTTGTGGGTCAGCTCCGGTCCCCGGAGCAGGGAGACGATGTCGTATGGGCCGGGCTCCATGGGATCGATGGGGTTGCCGTTCATGTCATACTCCACGCCGTCGTTCATGGTGACGGTGATGCCAAAATCCATGGAGCCGTCCTCACTGAAAAGGTGGAAGCCGTCACCGCTGTCCATCAGACCGCCGCGGAAAAAGACGGTGTCCTTTTCCAGGATCTCGATGCCGGTCATGTAGGGGGCCAGGTCATCATCAGGGACGGCGGTGGGGTCTTCCCGGAGGGTGTAAGGGCCGTAGGTCCTGCTGCCCCAGCTCACGATGACGGTATCGAGGGCGACGATGATGGTGCTGTCCTGGCCGTTGACCTTGGCCTCGTAGACCATTGCACCCTCTGACTGCCGGGGGATGAAAATTTCATCGTTGTACAGATATCCCACCCGGGAGGCGGTGATGCCATAGATGGGCGCAAAGATCACCGCCAGGGCCAGCAGTGCGATCAGGAGGATTTTCGGGTATCGGTCAAGGTTACGGAATCGGTCCATGGGATGCACCTCCTTTGTTTTCTATATTATAGCATTTTCTTTCAGGAAGTGCAATTGGGGTGAGGGGAATTCAGATATTAAGAACGGGAGATCGGGCCCCCTCCGACCTCGCTTCGCTCGGTCACCTCCCCCACCGCGCAAACCGCGGCAGGGGAGGCTTTGGGTAAAAAACCGCCGCCCGTGAGGGCGGCGGTCAAAATATGGGGGCTTAGCAGTACTTGGCGATGGCGGTGCGGATCATTTCGGCGGCTTCCTGGGCGATGGCGTAGTCGGCCTCGATCAGCTCGGCCAGGGGGGCGCGGACGGAGCCGCAGTCCAGACCGTGGTTGATGCGCAGGGTCTCCTTGATCATGCCGTACATATTGCCGTGGCCGGAGCACAGCTTCTGGATGATCTTCAGGCAGTCATCCTGGATGGGGCGGGCCTCGGTGATGCGGTTTTCCTGGACCAGGGCGTAGATCTTGTTGTACAGCTCAGGCATGGCACCGTAGGTACCGCCGATGCCGCCGACGGCACCGGCCACCAGGCCGCTGAGGAGCTGCTCATCGGGGCCGTTGAAGACCAGGCAGCCCTCGGCGCGGAACTCTTCGATGTCCTGGATGGGCATGGAGGAGTTCTTGACACCGATGCACCGGGGGTTCTTCAGCATCTCGCGCAGCAGGGCGGGGGTCAGGGAGACACCGGCCAGCTGGGGGATGTTGTAGATGACGAAGTCGGTGTTGGGAGCTGCATCGGAGATGTCGTTCCAGTACTTGGCGATGGCGTGGGGGGGCAGCTTGAAGTAGATGGGGGGGATGGCGGCGATGGCATCGACACCCAGGCTCTCGGCGTGGGCGGCCAGCTCCCGGGAGTCGGCGGTGTTGTTGCAGGCCACGTGGGCGATGACAGTTAGCTCGCCCTTGCCCTCGGCCATGACGTTCTCCAGAACCAGCTTGCGCTCGGCAACGGACTGGTAGATGCACTCGCCGGAGGAACCGCCGACGTAGACACCCTGGACACCCTTCTCGAGAAAGAAGCGGGTCAGCTTCCGGACGGCCTCGGTGTTGATGCCGCCCTCTGCATTGTAGCAGGCATAGAAGGCGGGGATAATGCCTTCGTATTTCTTCAGATCAGCCATTTGCTATTACCTCTTTACTTGATTTTGATTTTGAAGACCGCTTTGGTGACGGTTTCGGGATGGTTTACCATCATTTTGATCTTGTGGGCATCGTCGGGCCAGACGCAGAGGAATTCGCCGGAGGAGAGGGTCAGCTTGACCCGGCCCTCGCCCTGGTAGCCCCAGAAATCGTTCTCGGGCTCGCTGCGGAAGACCGTCAGGGCCTTGGGGGAGGAAATTTCCACCCGCTCGGAACCGGAGAGCATGATGTGGATGTCCAGGAATTTCTCGTGTGCCTCGAAGAAGCTCTCTTCGTCGGGGATGGTGTCGTAAGTGAACTTGGTGCACCAGACCTCGCCGGGGAGAATGTCCACCCGCTCGGTGCCGAGGGTGGCGAAGAAGGCATCGTTGATGCGCTCCAGGGCCAGATCCAGGTTGGGATGAATGCCCAGATAGTCCCGGGCGGTATCATTTTTCGCTAGGATCATGGCATTAACCCTTGACGGCACCCATGGTGATGCCCTTGGTGAAGTACTTCTGGAAGACCAGGAAGACGATGATGATGGGCACGGAGGCCAGGGCGGCACCGGCCATCAGCAGACCGAAGTCGATGGAGCTCTCGCCCTGCATGGTGGCGATACCCAGCGCAACGGTCAGGTTCTTGTTGGAGGTCAGCATGATCAGCTGCATGAAGTAGTCATTCCAGGTGTTGATGAAGGTGAAGATGGCGCAGGCACCGACACCGGGCTTGATCATGGGGAACATGACATCGGTAAAGGTGCGCCACTCGGAAGCACCGTCGATGCGGCAGGCCTCCACCATTTCGGTGGGGATGCCCTCAGCGAACTGCTTCAGCAGGAACACGCCGAAGGGCCAGCCGATGACGGGGAAGATGACGGACCAGGAGGTGTCATACAGACCCAGGGCGTTCATTTCCCGCAGCAGGGGGATCAGGATGACCTGCTTGGGCAGGGCCATGGCGCAGACGATCAGGCTGAACAGGATGGTCTTGCCGTAGAAACGCTTCTTGGCCAGGGCATAGCCGGCCATGGCAGCGGTCAGACAGGTCAGCAGCATGGCGGCCACAGCCATATACACAGAGTTGACCAGCCAGCGGATGGCAGCGGGGACGGTGGGGCCGGTGATGACGTAGTCAAAGATCTTGAAGTCGAACAGGGGCGCAGAGCGGCGGTCCATGAGCTTCTCGAAGTTGACGGTCACCCACTCGGTGGGGAACCAGACGGGGTTGCGGGCGTTGATCTCGGCACCGGACTTGAAGGCACCGGTGATGATCCAGTACAGGGGGAAGGTGAACAGGAACGCCATCACAAGGACGAAGAAGAAGGAGACAAACTTATAAACCTTGGAACCCAGATTATCGTTCAGCGTGTTTTTCATGATTGCTCCCCTCCTTTACTTTTCCTGACCCAGCTTGAACTGGACAGCCGAGAGAATGGCGATGATGATCGCCAGGATGACACCCATCGCGTTGCCGTAGCCGTAGCGGTACAGCTTAAAGGCATTGTAATAGATGTAGTACATGATGGTCATGGTGGAGTTGTTGGGGCCGCCGGAGGTCAGCAGCTGGATCAGCGCGAAGCACTGGAAGGAGTTGATGGTGGTGATGACCAGGATGTACAGGGTGGTGGGCATCATCTGGGGCCACTTGATGTGCCAGAAGGCCTGTCTGTTGGATGCGCCGTCGACTTCGGCGGCCTCCACCAGGGACTTGTCCACGTTGTCCAGAGCGGAGACGTAGAGGACGATGGGCTGACCCACGGAGGTGGTCAGCAGGATCAGGATGATGCACCACAGGGCGTACTCGGAATCACCGAGGAAGTCGATGTTCTTGTCGTACAGACCCATCACATTATTGCCGAGGTAATTGAGGATACCGCCGAACTTGGAGAGCATCCACTTCCAGACCACGGTGACGGCGACGGAGCCGGTGACCACGGGCAGGTAGAAGATGCAGCGGAAGGCGGAGGTGGCAGCCACATTCATCTTGCTGATGATGTTGGCCACCCACAGGGAAAATGCGCAGGTAACAGGCACGGACACCAGAACGATGACCATGGTATTTCGCAGTGCGGTCCAGAAAATGGGATCATTCATCAGCTCCTGGTAGTTGGCGAAGCCGATGAAGACATCCTCCTTGCCCATGTTGGCATCAAAGAAAGAGGTATAGACGCACATGAACATGGGATAGAGCACGAAGCCCACAAAGAAGATCAGGAAGGGCAGCAGAAACAGATAAGCCGCGATGTTTTCCTGCAGGACCAGTCGCCGTGTGGTCTTGCTGAGTTTAACGGTCTTGGTTGACAATGGAATCCTCCTCTCAAGGGAACCGGGTTACAAAACGCCCCTCCCCTCGGAAGGGAAGGGGCGTTCGCCGTTACTTGTTGTGTCTAAGTCTTACTTGCCGTTGGCGGTGTTGGCCCACAGCTCGACGGAAGCGGCGATGTCCTCACCGGCACCGACGGCCTGCAGCATGTTCCACCATGCGGTACGAGCCTCAGCCCAACCGGTGGTGACCTGGTAGTAGTCACCCAGCATGGGCATCAGGACGTTGTACTCAGCCATGATCTCGTTGTCGGCCCAGATGCCGGACAGATCAGCACCCTCGGCGGTGTTGCGGACTGCGAAGTAGTTGGCAGCCTTGACAGCGTCAGCGGTAGCAGCGGAGTCGCACATGTACTTGATGAAGGTCTTGGCAGCAGCAACCTTGGCGTCATCGCCGTTGTTGAAGATACCGAAGCCCCAGATACCGCCGCACAGCTGAGCAGTGGTGTCGGAGGGGAATGCCATGAACATGATCTCCTCGCCCAGGGCGTTCAGGCCGGCGCCGGTGTCAGCGGTGTTGGGGTTCAGCTGCTGAGCGATGTTCCAGCAGAAGGCCATGTTCAGCTGGCCGTTGTAGAAGTACTTGATCTCGTCGCCGCCCTGAATACCGGCGTCGAACTCGATGCCAGCGCAGTCGACCAGAGCCTGCAGAGCGGCAATGTTCTCAGCGGAGTTCCAGGTGTACTCGGTGTGCTCGGCGTTGGTGAAGGTGCCGCCGTTCAGGTTGTTAACCAGAGCGCGGGTGCCCTGGTCGCCGCCCTGGCCGCCGCAGAAGACGGAGCCGACCTGAGCACCGGTGTAGTTGTAAACAGCGTCAACAGCAGCCCAGAAGTCAGCAACGGAGTTCCAGGTGTGGGTCTCGGCGTTCAGATACTTCATAGCATCGGCAGCCTCGAAGACGGTCTTGTTGATGGCCATGCAGTGAGCAGTCATGACCAGGGGGTACTCGTAGACAGCGCCGTTGGTGGCGTAGCAAGCCTTGATGGCAGCGGGGTTCAGCTCAGCCAGGTCGGTCTCGTCCAGCAGGTCGGACAGGTCGACCATCAGGCCCTTCTCGCCCCAGTTGGCGACCAGACGCTCGGGACCTTCCATGATCAGGTCGGGAGCAGCGCCGCCCTCGATGGCGGTGTTGACCTTGTCGTCACCGTTGGTGTAATCCAGGTACTCGACGGTGACCTTGATGCCGGGGTTGGCGGCCTCGAAGGCGGAGATCAGGGAGTTGACGGTGTCCTGGTTGCCCCAGCCGCCGATGGGGTAGGTCCACAGGGAGATCTCGGTAGTCTCGACAGTGGGATTGGTCTCGACGGGGGTGGTGTCCTCAGCCACGGGAGCAGTGGTCTCGGGGGCCTTCTCGACGGTGCAGGCGCACAGACCGATGACCATGACCAGGGCCAGGAGCATTGCGATAAGCTTCTTCATAAATTCATTCTCCTTCTTGTAATTTTGCACAATCCGACGGCTCGGACTATGCCTTCTACTGCAAATATTACATGAAAAAAATGGGTTTGTCAACCATTTATGAAAAGGATTTTCGGAAAAATGGCGAGTGAAAAAAGTTTTTCAATATGTGACAAAATGAAACGGTTCCATTACAGCACAATGACGAAAATCCATCAGGCCCCCTTGACGGACGGCGGGAAAATGGTATCCTAAAAGAAAAACGAGGAGGCATACACCTTGAAAAAACACATCGTCTGCTTCGGCGACAGCAACACCCACGGCTACTGCGCCGACCCCCGCGACTGCGCCGACGGCGGCATCCGCTTCAATGAATCCGAGCGTTGGCCCCGGCGGCTCCAGAGTCTGCTGGGGGAGGAGTACCTCGTCATCGAGGAAGGCCTCTCCGGCCGGACCACCTGCTTTGACGATCCCATCCACGAGGGTCTGAACGGTCTCAATTACATCTACCCCTGCCTGAAGAGCCATGAGGATGTGGATCTGCTGATCATCATGCTGGGCACCAACGACACCAAGGACCGGTTCTATGCCTCCGCCGCCTGCATCGGCATCGGCATGGCCCGGCTGGTGAAGAAGGCACAGGCCTGCGAGTGCTGGGGCGGCAAAAAGCCCAACATCCTGGTCGTCGCGCCGCCCCCCATCGGTGAGGGGATGCTGACCGCCGAGTGCGCCGCCACCATGGGCAGCCTCTGCGTGGAGAAGTCCCGGGAGCTGGCACACTATTATAAGATGCAGTGCGAGCTGATCGGCTGTCACTTCCTGGATGCCGGGGAGCTGGGCTGTGAATTCAACACCGTGGATTATATGCACCTGACCAACAAGGGCCACGAGACACTGGCGAACGCGCTGGCCGAGCGGGTGAGCGGTTATCTCAAATAATTCATCGCGAGATTTCGTAGGGGCGATTCAAGAATCGCCCGCGACTGCAAAAGGGTGATGAGAATGGAAAACGAACTTCCTGTACGAAAGAATTTGAGATTGCAGGAATTTGATTATAATACGCCCGGTGCGTATTTTATCACATTCTGTACCCATAACAGGAGCAACATCTTATCACGCATCGTAGGGGCGATTCAAGAATCGCCCGTATCCCACCTGTCGACCTGTGGAATGATCGTGGATTCTGTGATCCGGTCGGTTCCGGAGCGTTTCCATGTAACCATAGATCGATATGTGATCATGCCGAACCATGTCCATCTGATCGTGATGATTTCGGAGGAGGACGCGCGGCGGGCGATTCCTGAATCGCCCCTACAAGGCCGTACGATCATATCCAAAGTGGTGGGTTATATCAAGATGAACGCATCCAAGTCCATCCGGCAGCAGTATGGCGATGTAACAGTTTGGCAGCGGGGATACCATGACCATGTGATCCGAAATCGGGCCGATTATGAAATGATCGCCAAGTACATCCACGAAAATCCCCTTCGGTGGGAACTGGATAAATTTTATACAGAATAATGCAATGCACCCCCTCGGCAGCATCTGTCGAGGGGGTGTCATGATTTTGGTGCGGTGGCGGGCGATTCTTGAATCGCCCCTACGAGTGGAAGGGAGCTTTTAGTCGCTGTTGGGCATATAGGGCTTAAACATGGGTTCCAGCAGGAGGGTGGAGATGAGGGTGCTGACGGCGGGGAGGAAGAGCAGGGGGAAGATCCAGCGGATGCACAGCCAGGCGGAGACTGCATTCAGGAGGCCCAGGGCGATGGTCCGGGGGAGATTTGCCATGGACAGGGCCAGGGTGTTGCCGAGCAGGCGGGGCAGGGGATTGTCGAACCGGGAGAGCAGGGGAAAGAGGACACTCAGCATGCCCAGCACCGTCACCGCCAGGAAGGTCAGGGCGGAGAAGAGGGGCCAGCTGATCTGGCCGTAGACGGCGGCGTTCCACAGGGCGATGAGCCCCTTGATGCCGAACCAGAGGGCGGCGACAAAGAGCACATTGGGCAGGAGGCTCGCCTTCAGGTCCCGGGTGAAGGAGGAGAAAAAACGGCTCCAGGAGCGTTGCTCTCCCAGCCGGAACCGGCGGTAGACGGAATCATACAGGGCGGCGCAGGAGGCCCCGGCGGTGAAGACGGGCATACAGCCCAGAAGCCAGAACAGGCTCAGGAAAATGCAGTCGGTGATCTGGTTCATGGTGATCATGAGGCCGTTGTCGGGATTTATCAGATTGCGGAACATTGGCGGCACCTCCAAATGGTAGTGGGACCATTGTACCACGGAAACTGCGGTCTGTCATCCGGGAAAAAAGTTTTTTTCGGGCCCGGTTTGTGATTGAAAAGTATTTCCTAAGATGATATAGTAAAAGCAGACAATAAAAACAAAACAACGGGAGGAAAAATTTATGGATCGTATGAAATTCCGAGCAGAGCGGCAGTGGTTCCGCAACCAGCTGGCCGGCGTTGCCGACTTCTGGCTCACCAACGGCATGGACAGTGAGCACGGCGGCGTGTACACCTGTCTGGACCGGGCAGGCCGTCTGTACTCCACCGACAAGAGCGTGTGGATGCAGGGCCGCTGCGGCTGGACCTATGCCTACCTGTGTCACATCTACGGCGTCCGGGAGGAGTGGCTGGCCGCTTCCAAGAGCTGCATCGACTTCCTGGAGGAGCACTGCGTCAACCATGATGCCGACGGCCGTCTGTACTTCACCGTCGAAGCCGACGGCACCCCCCTGCGCCAGCGTCGCTACTGCTACTCCGAGGCCTTCTACTGCATCGCCAACGCCGAGTATTACGGCATCACCGGCGAGCGGGAGCACCTGGAGCGTGCCCGTCGTGCCTACGACATGTACTGGAACCTGAACCACGGCATGACCGATCCCACCGGCATGGGCCCCAAGTCCACCCGCACCGGCCGGGCTCTGGGCATCCCCATGATCATCCTGAACGTCACCGGCGTCATGAAGCGTGTGGACCCCGAAATGAAGCACGTCTACGACGAGCGCGCCCGCGAATGTGTCCATGACATCTTCGCCTACCACGTCCGGGAGGACCTGGGCTGCACCCTGGAGAGCGTTGCCCTGGACGGCACCCCCCGTCTGCATGTCACCGAGGGCCGCATGGTCAACCCCGGCCACGACATCGAGTGCGCCTGGTTCCTGATGGACTACGCCAACGAGATCGGCGACAAGGAGCTCCACGCCAAAGCCATCAAGGTCTTCGACATGGCCTTCGAGAAGGGCTGGGACAGCGAGTACGGCGGCATCCTGTACTTCATGGACTGCCTGGGCAATCCTCCTGAGGCTTACGAGCACGACATGAAGCTCTGGTGGCCCCACAACGAGGCCCTGATCGCCTCCATGATGATCTACCGCGACACCCGGGACGAGAAGTATCTGGACATCTTCTACCAGATCCTGGACTACTGCAAGAAGGTCTTCGCCGACGAGTACGGCGAGTGGTACGGCTACCTGCGCCGGGACGGCAAGCCCACGCTGCCCGCCTGCAAGGGTTCCACCTTCAAGGGTCCCTTCCATGTGCCCCGCTGTCTGATTATGGTGGATCAGATGATGACCGAGATCCTGGGCGAGTAAACATTCAGATACAAGATAAGGGGGGATTTTATGGATGAACAACTGAATATTCTGGACCGCATCCACGCCTCCTATTATCAGCTCTCTGCGGCGGAGCGGAAGGTGGCGGACCATGTGCTGGTCCGTTACGATCAGGTCCAGTTCATGTCCATCACCCAGCTGGCTGAGGAATGCGGCGTGGCGGAGGCTACCGTGTCCCGGTTCTGCCGGTCCCTGCGGCTGAAGGGCTTCAACGCCTTCAAAATTGAGCTGGCGAAGCATACCGTCTCCGGAGGCAGTGTCCGGCCCCAGGCCCAGAATCCGGATACCCTGGGCGGCCGGTGCCAGGAGGTGGGACGGCTGGCGGTGGAGGCGGTGAACCACACCCTGGAGATGGTGGACTCCCGGCAGACATTGCGGGCGGTGGAGCTTTTCGAGAAGGCTCCCCACGTCATGTGCATCGGCTCCGGCGGCAGCATGATCATGGCGGAGGCCTTTGCGAACCTCTTTGCCATGGCGGACCCCAAGTTCTACGCCGTGGGCGATGCCCACGCCCAGATCTCTGCGGCGGCCACCATGGGCCAGGAGGATATGATCGTGCTCTTCTCCTACTCCGGCGCGACCACCGCCGGTGTGCAGGTTTTGGAGCTGGCGAAGAGCCGGGGCATCGCCACGGTGCTCATCACCCGCTATCCCAAGTCCCCGGCGGCGAAGCTGGCGGATGTGGTGCTGCGCTGCGGCTCCAACGAGGGCCCCTTCCAGTTCGGCTCCGTACCAGCCAAGATCGCCCAGCTGGTGGTCATGGATGTGCTGTTCCAGGAATACTGCCACCGCAACCGGCAGCGGTGCGAGGACAACATCCAGCGCATCGCCGCGGCATTGTCGGACCAGCATCTTTGATATGCAACACCCCCGGACGAAGGTCCGGGGGTGATTTTTGCAGTTAATGGTGTTGCTTTCCGTAGAGCCAGGCAAGCTGGGAAAAGCGGTACTGCTGATTCTCTGAAATGTCCATGTACTCCAGCAGAAATTCGCGGTCTTCTTCCGTTAGCTTGGATAGTAACAGTTCAAATTTTTCGTTCATGCCCAATCGCCGCTGTGTCAGCTCCCGGTATTCCGGGTCGTTATTTGCAAGTAACTGGACCTGTTCGGAGATGCGATAAACCCATTCCAACATTGTCACTCCCCCTTTTCCTGCATTTTATAACGAATTGTTATAAAATGCAACGATAACATTTTGTTTTGCTTATACTTTTTCCAAACACATTGGGCAGGTGATTGGAGTATGTATGAGCGTATCCGGAATTTGAGGGAGGATAAGGATCTGAGTCAGCAGGACATGGCGGATTATCTGCACTGCACACAGGTTTGCTACTCCAATTACGAAAACGGCAAGCGGGATATTCCGTCTGCGGTGCTGATCGCCCTGGCGGAGTTCCACCATACCAGCGTGGATTACCTCCTGGGCCGTACACCGGAGAAAAAGCCCTATCCGAAGAAGTGAATGCGCAACACCCCCGAACGAAGGTCCGGGGGTGATTTTTGTGTCTGTAGGGGCGACCCGTGGTCGCCCGCCGCCGCTTCGCGGCGGTTGTTTGCTGATGCTCCGCATCAGCCGGGCGAGCGAGGCTCGCCCCTACATGATTGGGGTGGGATCACTTTAGTTTAGTACCGTCCTTGAAGGCCTGGCCGACGGTTTCGCCCAGGGCGATGTAGGTGTTGTTCATGGGGTCGAAGGTGATGGGGGCGAGCTTCTTAGGGTCCACCCGGCCGTTTTCGCCCAGGACGGACTCGTCCGCGCTGACGTTGACGATGTTGCCCACCAGACGGCAGGTTTCGGGATCGTAGGAAACAAGCTCGCACTCCAGGGCCATGGGCAGCTCGTCGATGAGGGGGGCGTTGACGAATTCGGAGGCGGTAGCGTGGAAGCCGGCCCGGGCGAATTTGTCGGGGAAGCGGTTGCCGGAGACGATGCCCACATAGTCGCAGGCCACCAGCTGCTCGGCTGTGGCCATGGAGACGGTGAAGGCCTTGGAATGCAGGATGTTGGCGGTGGTCTTGTGGTTCTCGCTGATGCACAGGGAGATCTCGTGGATCTCGCTGATGCCGCCCCAGGCGGCATTCATGCAGTTGGGGACTCCGTCGGGGCCGTAGGCGGCCAGGATGAAGACGGGCTGGGGATAGCAGATGGGATTGGGACCGAAGTTTTTACGCATGGAAATTACCTCCAGGAAATCATTGTGTGATGTGAAGAATGGCACTCAGACGGCGGTGCAGATCCGCGAGACCCAGATGGGAGTCCTGGTCCAGATCCAGTGTCCAGCCGTCGAAGACCAGGACCAGCTTCCGGTTGGTGAAGGACTTCTTGTGCTGGCTCCAATAGGCGGCGCGCAGGGTGGAAATGGGGACGGTGCGCTCCCGACCGAAGCGGCGGATGCGGATGTTCCGGCCCTCCAGCCGGACATGGGCGGCGGCGAACCGGGAATAGAACAGGCCCATGGGCGTGCCCAAAAGAAGGATGAACAGGATGCCCCAGGCATTGCTGGCAATCGCCCCGCCGAGGGCCGCAAAGCACACGGGGACCAGACCCACGGCGTTGACGGCGGCGGCACTGGAATTGGGGATGACCTCTCCCCGCTGGTGCAGGTCCCGCTCCATCAGGGAGATGGTGTAGGACAGGGTGAGCCGTTCCGAGAAGAAAACCGCAAGGGCCAATCCGCCAAGGCCGATCCAGACGAGGACCGTGCCGATGATGACCTGAAGCTCCGGGACCGGCTCCTCCGGCACGGGTGCGGGCATGACAAAGGGCTTTTGCAGAGCCGGGACTTCCTCAGCCCCAATGGGGGAGAAGGCCATGATGAGGTCCTCCTCCGGGCAGTAGGTAAAGTGCAGGGAGGTGCCCACGGTGAGCAGGGGGTGGGCCATGGAATAATATTCCACGCCGTCCATGGTCACCAGAACACCGCCCTGGAATTCACCATCATAATAGTAAACGGGAATGTGGTCGGCAGGACGGACCGCCGTGATGGTTCCGGCGGTGGTGTGGGTATAGGCGTTCTCGCGGGGGTAGAGACATTCGGTCCGCTCACCCACGGAGATGAGGGGTGAGGTAAAAAGCAAAAAAAGGGGTAACAGCACCGCCAGCGGCATCAGTGCGATGGCAGGGTTCGTTGTTTTCCGGGCCAGCCGGTACACCAGGGGGAGGCCCACCAGCAGGATCAGGGCAAAGGAGCCGAAACCCAGAAGCAACAGCTCGCCCCAATAGTCCCAGACGGAGAATTGGACGGTCATAAAATCCCTCCTTTTCTTTCATCATAGCACAGGAGCGGCGAAAAAGGTAATTAAGAATTCTGAAGAATCAGACCGTTTTGAGGACCTCGTCCAGCTTGGCGAAGAAGACGGACTCCAGCTCCGGCTGGCGGCAGAAGCGGCTGAAGGTGATGGTGAGCCGGTCGTTCATGGCGATGACGGAGCAGTTGTAGGGGGAGCCCGCCCGGGGGGTCAGGATGCACTGGATGGTTTTGACATGGGGGGCCATCTCGGCGGGGAGCTGGATGTTGCCGATGTTCGTCAGGGTGATGGAGGAGTTGCTCTCGCCAAAGAAGCGGTAGGCCAGACGCATGACGGCACACTTGATGCCCATGGGGATGTGGCGGAAGAGCACATGGGCCTGGGTGCGGACGTTGTAGGCCATGATGGAGGCGAGCCGCTTGGGGTCGAGCTGGTCCTTGATCTGGCTCTGGAACCGGTGGAGCAGGTCCCGGATGGGGAGCTTCTCGTCGCCGGGCTCCATGGTGGGCAGGGTATAGAGGATGAAATTGCGCAATGTACGGCTGCTGAAGATCCGGCGCAGGTCCACGGGGACCATGATCCGCACGGGCTTCAGAGCGGCGGTGTGGCGGGTCTGGATGTCCATGATGGCGGCGGCCATGATGCCGCTGAGCATGGAGGTCATGGAGACGCCCAGCTTCCGGGAGGCGGAGAGGACCTGGTCCGTGTGGTAGATCCGGGAGCAGGGGTAGACCCGGGGCTCATTGTAGACGCCGGGGAGCTGGTAGGAGTAGCGGCTGGGCAGGTGCATGGGCTCGCCCTCCTGGTGGAGGAGATAGGAGTCCTCCAGCTCGTGGTCCAGGGGTGCGTCCTCCAGGTCCCGGAGGGTGTTGCAGACGGGGATCTCCAGGCCGTTTTTCAGGCGCAGGTACTCGGCCAGCAATGTGGTGAAGCTGGCCACGGCACCGAAGCCGTCGGCGGCGGCGTGGAAGCCCTCGTAGGAGATGTCGTGGCCCCGGTAGAAGATCCGGTAGGCGCAGGTCTCGATCTCCTCCCGGGTCATGGGGATCAGCACACCGGGGTCCGGCAGGACCAGGGGGGCGGAGCTGACGGGCACCACCCGGAACCGGAAAAATTCCCGGCGGAAACCGGCGATGATGGTGGGGAACCGGCGGTAGACCCGCTCCATGGCCTGCTGAAGGATGTCCGGGTCCACCTCTTCATCCATGGTCACGCTGAAGCGGTAGGTGTTGGTGTGCCGCTTGCGCATGAGGGCCAGGTACAGAAGGGCGGAATTGTCAACGGCGTAGGTTTTTTGTTTCATAGGAACCTCGTCA
>JBGVNV010000012.1:0-3286 GCA_045125955.1 Faecousia sp. | reverse complement strand
GCTGCCCGGTGAGGTCCAGCATGCTCACCTGATCCTCCGGCTCTTTCGGGGCGGCGGGAGCGGGGGCTGCGCCCTCGGCTTCCAGCTCAGCCAGAATTTCCCGGGCACGGGTGATGACCACGTTGGGAATGCCCGCCAGCTTGGCAACCTCGATGCCGTAGCTGTCGTCGGCGGCGCCGGGGACGATTTTGCGCAGGAAGATCATCTGCTCGCCCCGCTTTTTCACGGCGATGTTGTAGTTTTTTACGTTGGGCAGCTTGTCCTCCATAGTGGACAGCTCGTGGTAATGGGTGGCAAACAGGGTTTTTGCGCCCAGCCGCCGGGGATTGGCGGCGTATTCCAGCACCGCCCGGGCGATGGCCATGCCGTCGTAAGTGGAGGTGCCCCGTCCGATTTCATCGAGAATCAGCAGGGAACGGGAGGTGGCGTATTTCAAAATAGTAGCCACTTCCGCCATCTCCACCATGAAGGTGGACTGGCCGGAGGCCAGGTCATCGCTGGCACCGATTCGGGTGAACACCCGGTCCACAAGACCGATCTTGGCAGAGCGGGCGGGGACGAAACTGCCCATCTGGGCCATCAGCACGATCAGGGCCACCTGACGCATGTAGGTGGATTTACCCGCCATGTTGGGGCCGGTGATGATGGACACCTGATGGTCCGCACTGCCCAGCCGGGTGTCGTTGGGGACAAAGAGGGCATCCTTCAGGACCACCTCCACCACGGGATGGCGGCCATCTTTGATGTCCAGCTCGGGTCCCAGGGTGATCTCCGGGCGGCAGTAGCCACGGCTCACCGCCACATTGGCTAAGCTACACAGGCAGTCTGCCGCAGCCACGGCGGCGGCGGAGAGCTGGACTCGCGCGGCCTGCTGGGCCAAAAATTCCCGCAGACGGGTGAAGATCTGATATTCCAGGGCCACCAGCCGGTCCTTGGCGGTGAGGACCTGGGTTTCGAGCTCTTTCAGCTCCTGGGTGATGTAACGCTCGCAGTTTGCCAGGGTCTGCTTGCGGATGTAGGCGGCGGGGACCTGGTCCGTGTAGGACTTGCTGACTTCAATATAATAACCGAAAACCCGGTTAAATCCGACTTTTAAGCCCTTGATGCCGGTCTTCTCCCGCTCGGCGGCTTCAATGGCGGCGATGGCACCGCTGCCGCCGGACATGATATCCCGCAGACGGTCCGCCTCCGCATCCGCGCCGGGGCGGATCAGACCGCCCTCCCGGACGGTGATGGGGGGCTCGTCCACCAAGGTATTTTCAATGAGGTCCGCCACATCGGTCAGGGCATCGATGGAGCTTTCCAGCTTGCGCAGGAGGGGAGCTTCCAGTCGATTCAGGTGCTGCTTGACCTCCGGCAGGGCGCGGCAGCCCCGGGCGAGACCCAGCAGCTCCCGTCCGTTGACGGTTCCGGTGACCACGCGGGTCATAATGCGCTCCAGATCGCTTACCTCGCCCAGAGCCTGGCTCAGCTCGCCCCGGACGATGGTGGAGCTTACCAGATCCTCCACCGCGCCGTGGCGGCGGGTGATCTCCACGGGGTCCAGCAGGGGCTTTTCCAGCCAGGAGCGCATCATTCTGCCGCCCATGGCGGTCCGGGTCTTGTCCAGCACCCACAGGAGGGTGCCCTTCTTTTCCTTGCCCCGCATGGTCTCGGTGAGCTCCAAATTTCGGCGGGCATCCAGGTCCAGCTCCATGAACCGGCCCGTGGTGTAAAACTGCAGCTCCCGGATGTGGGTCAGGTCGTTTTTCTGCAGACGCATCAGGTTGGAAAGCAGGGTGCCGCAGGCGATGATGGCTCCGGTCATGCCGGAGATTCCCAGCTCCGCCAAATTTTTGCCGAAGTGCCGCTGCAGCAGCTCCTCGGCGGCCACCAGATCGAAGTCATTGGGCCGGCCCTCGTCCACGCAGCAGCGTAGCCGCAGGAACAGGGCGGTGTTCAGCTCCTCGGCATCACAGCCGTTTCCGCCCCGGATGACCTCACTGGGGGAGAAGCGGCCCAGCTCGCCCGCCGCAGCGGCGGCATCGGAGCAGACCGTGGCGAAAAAGGCACCGGTGGACACATCGCAAAAGGCCAGGCCATACCGTCCGCCCTCGCCGTAGAGGCAGGCCATGTAGTTGTTCTTGGTCTCGTCCAGCATGCAGCTGTCGGTGACGGTACCGGGGGTGACGATGCGGGTGATGTCCCGCTCTACAATGCCCTTGGCGGCGGCGGGGTCCTCCATCTGCTCGCAGATGGCCACCTTGTAGCCCTTGGCCACCAGACGGGCGATGTAGCTGTCCACACTGTGGAAGGGCACGCCGCACATGGGGGTCTGCTCCTCCTTGGGCTTGTTCCGGTCCCGGGTGGTGAGCGTCAGATCCAGCTCCCGTGCCGCAGTCTTCGCGTCATCGTCGAACATCTCATAAAAATCGCCCAGCCGGAAAAACAGAATGCAGTCCTGATTCTGCTCCTTAATGGCGTTGTACTGCCGCTTCATGGGGGTAAGTTCGGTATTGGCTGCCATAAAATATTGCACCTCTTTTGTGAGTTGAAAGTTGAAAGGGGAAAGTGGAAAGTGAAGCGGAAGACAATAACTTTCCACTTTCAACTTTACACTGCGAAAATTTCGCCGGTGAGGCTCCAGGTGGTGGAGCCGGTGATTTTGAGATTCTGATAGGTGCCGATGAGGCTTTCGCATCCCATAAAGCGCACCAGTCTGCCGCCCTCGGTCCGGGCGGTGAGATGATCCTTGTCCACGCCGTCCACCAGACAGCGGAAGGTTTTGCCCACATAGGTCTCGTGAATTTCTTCGGAAATGCGGTTCTGCAGATTACAGAGCCGGTCGAACCGCTCGTTTTTCTCCGCCTTGGGGGTGGGGTCCTCCATTTTGGCGGCGGGGGTGCCGATGCGGGGGGAGAAGATGAAGGTGAAGAGGGAGTCGTAGCGGACCTCCTCGATGAGGGTCATGGTCTCCTCAAATTCCTCGGCGGTTTCCCCGGGAAAGCCCACGATGACGTCGCTGGTCAGCACGAGATCAGGCATGACGGACTTGGCATATTTTACAAGCTCCAGATACTGCTCCCGGTCATAGTGCCGGTTCATGGCTTTCAGAACCCGGCTGGAGCCGGACTGGAAGGGCAGGTGGAGCTGCTTTGCGATTTTGGGGTATTTTGCCATGGTGTCAAAGAGCTTTCTGGAAGCGTCCCGGGGATGGGAGGTCATGAAGCGGATGAGAAAATCGCCCTCAAGCTGGGCAATCTCGGCCAGCAGATCCGCAAAATCGATTTTGGTGTCCAGGTCCTTG
>JBGVNV010000011.1:0-10458 GCA_045125955.1 Faecousia sp. | reverse complement strand
GCCCCGAAACACCGTCTACCATACTGCACAAGCAGTAATTTTTAAAAATGGAGGAAATTCCCATGTCTGTTAAAGTTGCTATCAATGGTTTTGGTCGTATCGGCCGTCTGGCTTTCCGCCAGATGTTCGGCGCTGAGGGCTTCGAGGTTGTTGCTATCAACGACCTGACCAGCCCCAAGATGCTGGCTCACCTGCTGAAGTACGACTCCACTCAGGGCGCCTACGCTGCTCCCTTCGGTACTCATACTGTCGAGGCTGGCGAGGACAACATCGTTGTCGACGGCAAGAAGATCACCATCTACGCTAAGGCCAACGCTGCCGAGCTGCCCTGGGGCGAGCTGGATGTTGACGTCGTTCTGGAGTGCACCGGTTTCTATACTTCCAAAGCGAAATCTCAGGCTCACCTCGACGCGGGCGCGAAGAAAGTCATCATCTCCGCTCCGGCCGGAAACGATCTTCCGACCATCGTCTACAACACGAACCATGAGACCCTGACCGCTGACGATCACATCATCTCCGCCGCTTCCTGCACCACCAACTGCCTGGCTCCCATGGCTAAGGCTCTGAACGATCTGGCTCCCATCGAGGCCGGCATCATGTGCACCATCCACGCCTACACCGGCGATCAGATGATCCTGGACGGCCCCCAGCGCAAGGGCGACCTGCGTCGTTCCCGTGCCGGTGCCATCAACATCGTGCCCAACTCCACCGGTGCTGCCAAGGCCATCGGCCTGGTCATCCCCGAGCTGAACGGCAAGCTGATCGGCGCTGCCCAGCGTATCCCCACCCCCACCGGCTCCACCACCATCCTGAATGCTGTTGTTGCCGCTGAGGTCACCAAGGAGCAGATCAACGCTGCCATGAAGGCCGCTCAGACCGAGTCCTACGGCTACACCGAGGACGAGATCGTTTCCTCCGACATCGTCGGCATGACCTTCGGCTCCCTGTTCGATGCCACCCAGACCATGGTCAACAAGCTGCCCGAGGGCAAGACCCAGGTCCAGGTCGTCTCCTGGTACGACAACGAGAACTCCTACGTTTCTCAGATGGTCCGCACCATCAAGCACTTCGCCAACTTCCTGTAATCGGTAAGTTGACCCAGTAAGCTTCATCCCCCGGTTCTTCGGAACCGGGGGATTTTTGCAGGGAGCCCCTGCGGGCGAACTCGTGCCTGATAGATTTTGCTTGAAATCCATCGAGTAAAACCGCCCGACTGGTCGCTAGTTTCCGCTCGGCGTATAGGTACGAACAAATTGTAATGGAAATCCCCCGTTTCTCCGGAAACGGGGGATTTTTTATGTCGTAAGGAACGGCCCCCGTGCCGTTCCCCCGATGCAGCCCCATCGGAAAACCGCCGCTTCGCGGCGGCGGGCGATTCATGAATCGCCCCTACGGGTTGGGGCGGCGTGGATCGAAAGGAAACCCGTAGGGAACGCCGTCCACGGCGTTCCGGGCGACCGCAAGGGTCGCCCCTACGCGATTCGGACACACCGTAGGGGCGGGGCATTGACCCGCCCGCCGATGCCGATGGCATCGGAAAAAGAAGGACCAGCCACCGTCTACCTCTGTCATTGCGAGGCCGTAGGCCGTGTCAATCCGCATCTCTCCGGCCCCTCCGGGGCCGGGCGGCGCGTTGCGCCGCAGGGGTTACGGGTTGCCACGGGCTTACGCCCTCGCAATGACATGGTGATCGATGGCTGGTCCTTTTGTTTATGCCGGCAGTCATCCGCCCTGCAGGGTGATACGAACCGCCCGGAGTTTCTGCTCCATGAAGCGATCGATATCCGCCAGCGGTGTCATGGGTGGTGCGCCCAGCAGCTCGCCGCGAAATTCCAGCGTGACATAGGTCCCGGCGATATCATCTGCAAAGGTCATCTGATACCGGGTCCTCATGGCCTTGCGGAATTTGCCGCCCCGGAAGGTCACCTCCAGCACCTGCTGTGCAACAGGGGTGCAATCGTACCACAGGGGCATCAGCTCCTCGCCGTATTCCCAGGGCTGGACGGTGACGGCGGCGACACATTCCAGTGGAGTCAAGGCAGTTTGATAATGTAGTACTGCAATCTGCATGGTCGATCCTCCTTCTGTTTGGGCTGGGCAGTCATCCAAGCTGGTCGGCGGGGGCAATGCCCCCGCCCTACTGGGATATCAGCGACCGATCAGAATCTGTGCCAGGGCGGAATTGCCGTCGAGAATGATGGTCTTCTCGTCGCCGCTGAGGGACTGCTTCAGGGCATCCAGGGCGATGGTGAACTCGTAGAACTCCTTCTTGTCGGCGGTGTCATAGGCCTCGGCCAGCATGCGCATGTACTCGGCCTCGCCCTCGGCCTCCAGCTTGGCGGCTTCCGCCTGGGCATTGGAGATGATGATGTTCACCTGCTTGTCCACATCGTTGCGGATGATGGAGGCCTCGTAGTTGCCGTCGGCGGTGTACTTCTCCGCCATCTGGTTGCGCTCGGAGATCATGCGGGAGTAGACCGCATTCTCGTTGGACTGGGGCAGGTCGAACCGCTTGATCTTCACGTCCTCCACGGTGATGCCGTAGGTCCTGGCCTGGGCGTCGACCTTGGAGTTGATGCCCTCGTAGATGGCGTTGCGCTCGGCACCGTCCTCCATGTTGATGATGTCGGCCTGGGCCAGGGTGCCCATGACGGTCTTCAGCTCATTGTAGGTGGTGGCGTTCAGACGCTGCTCGGCGGCGGCGGTGGTGCCCAGGGTCTGGTAGAACTTCTTGGGGTCCTCGATCCGCCAGAGCACGTAGCAGTCGGCGGTCATGTTCTGCTTGTCGGAGGTCAGCACCTCGCTGGGGGGAATGTCATAGAACTGGGTGGCCTTGGAGAAGTAGCTGATGGAGTCGATGAAGGGGACCTTGAAATGCAGGCCGGCCTCGCCGGTGGTGGAGATGATCTCGGAGAAGCGGACGGTGCAGGCGAACTGGTCTTCCTCCACGGTATAGAAGCTGTTCAGCGCGACCAGAAGGACCAGAGCGCAGACAACGATGAGAAATCCGTATTTTTTCATGGCGTTAATTACCTCCATTGTTGGGAACGAAGCTCTCCAGGGGGAGCATCATGTCGACGGAGCCGGTATTGGAGGTGTCAATGTAGACCTTGACACCGGGCAGGATCTCCTGAATGGCCTCGTAGTACATACGGGAGCGGGTGATTTCGGGGTTGCGGGCGTACTCCTCGTACATGGCCTCGAACATGGCCACCTGCTCGACGGCCTCGTTGATGCGCTTTTGCTTCAGGTACTCGGCGTTCTGGATCAGCTTGTCGGCCTGGGCCTGGGCATCGGGGAGCTTGGCGTTCTGGTAGGCCTTGGCATCGTTGACCACGGTCTCGGCCTTCTGCTTGGCGGTCTCAACGGCCTTGAAGGCCTCGATGACATCCTGGGTGGGGGGCTCGGCATCCTGGATCTTGATGTCCACCACGGTCAGGCCGATGTCGTACTCGTTCAGGATCTCGGTGACCAGGGACTTGACCTGCATTTGGATGTTCTCCTTGCCGTCGGTGAGGACGGAGTCCACGGCGGAGGAGCCGACCACATTTCGGACCTGGCTCTGGATCAGGTTGCGCAGGATCTCGGTGGGATCATCGCTTGCGTAGAGGTAGCGGACGGGGTCGGAAATTTTGTACTCGATGAAGAAATCCACATTGACAATGTTGTAGTCGCCGGTGATCATGCTGGCCTCATCGGTGACGGTCTCGTTGTTGCTGGAGCGGTAGCCCAGCTCGATGTGCTGGTAGACGTTGACGTTGACCTTCTCCACCTGCTGGATGCCGAAGGGGAGCTTGAAGTGGAAACCCGCGTCGGTGATGCCGGTGACCTTGCCGAAGGTGGTGACCACCGCCTGCTGCTTGTCGTCCACGGTGTAGAAGCAGCTTAGGGAAGCCAGGGCGATGACGGCCACCAGCACGATGGCAATGATCACCGCAGGCTTGATCTTGGGGACCTTGAACTCCTTGGGCATCTTTGGTGCCTTGGGCGCGTTGGGGGGTGTCCAGCGATAAGTGCCGTTTTCTTCCATGATTGCATTTCTCCTTTTTGGAAAATTTGATGATAATTGTAGGGGCGGGCCATTGACCCGCCCGGTGCTTTTGTTCTGCAAAAGCACTTCGCCGTCAGGCGAAAAATGGCTGCGCTCCTTCGGCGCGTCAGAAAGCCGGTATGGCTTTCGGCGGGAGGGTCATGACCCTCCCCTACAGGAATAATGGGACCGGCTTATTTGCTGTACCTGCCCCGGAAGAGGAACATCTGACAGTCGGGACAGTGGTAGGTGGGGATATCGCCCGACGGCGGCACCCACTCGCCCTCCTGGTAAATTTCCAGGCCGGAGGTCATCTCGGAGCAAAGCTCCCTGATTCCGTCCCAGCTCAGATACTTTTTCCAGTCCACCTTCCCGGATGTTCTGGGTGACCAGTCGATGGCGTATACGCTTCCGATGTCACCTCTTAAGTCACCGGGGATCATGGGCCTGCCGCACACGGGGCAGTTCAATGTTTTCATGCCTCAGTCCTCCCTCAGCTCAACGAGCATCTGCTCCGCCTTTTGGATGGTCCGCACGCCGATCCAGGCGGTGAGCATGATCCGCAGGACCTGGTCGATGCGCTTCTTGGCACCGGGGACGGGCTCAACGTAGTCCTTCAGAATGTCCGCGATGGCCTTGTCCCAGCTCTCGGTGCCGCCGATGTGCCGGGCCCGTGCCGCCAGCCGCAGGAACATGAAGTAGAGCACCGTGTCGTCGATGAGGTCGTCACTCTCGTCATCCAGCTCGCCGTTGATGTAGGTCAGCAGACTGCAGATCTTGTCCATGGTCATGGCAGAGCGGAGCATGTTGATGGTGACGATGCGGCAGAACTGATTGCAGGAATAGCGTTTATTCACCGGGTTGGACAGGAAGCCCCGCTTGACCCAGTTTTGGATATCGTGGGCCTCCACACCGGACACCGAGGCCATCTGGCTGCGGATCATGCCGCCGCCCAGAAACATTCCCTCGATCTGCCGGATGGAAGCCTCCACATCGTCGCGCGGGCCCCGCAGTGCCGTACCCGGAATGGTCCATTCCATTTGTTACACCTCCATAAGTTTGATGTAACCTGATATTATCATAGGGTTACGTGATTGTCAATGGGCGTAACGAAACTTCGGCTATATGGACAATTCCCAATCGATAGAATTGTACAGATTTACACGCCATCGCGTAGGGTCGACCTTCGGGGTCGCCCGGAACGCCGGGGAGGGCGTTCCCTCCGGTTTTGATTTCGGGCCACACCGCCCCAACCCGTAGGGCCGATACATGAATCGCCCGCCGCCGCAACGCGGCGGGTTTTCCGATGCCGGGGGCATCGGGGGAACGGCACGGGGGCCGTTCCCTACAGCGCAAAAAATCCCCCACCGCGAGGTGGGGGATTTCTCATAAAATTATTCTTCCCAATACGCCGAGCGGAAACTAGCGACCAGTCGGGCGGTTTTACTCGATGGATTCAAGCACAACCCATCAGGCACGAGTTTGCCCGCCGGGGCATCCCGGCATTAGCCAAACACCTGCAGCAGGAAGCCTGCGGCGATGGCGGAGCCGATAACGCCGGCCACGTTGGGGCCCATGGCGTGCATCAGCAGGAAGTTACTGGGGTTGTTCTTCTGGCCCACCATGTTGGAAACACGGGCAGCCATGGGAACGGCGGAGACACCGGCAGAACCGATCAGGGGGTTGACTTTGCCCTTGGTGGCCTTGCACATGATCAGACCGCCCAGCAGACCACCGGCGGTGGAGATGCCGAAGGCGATGATGCCCAGCAGAACGATGGACAGGGTCTGAACAGTCAGGAAGGTGGAGCCGACCATGGTGGCACCGACGGACAGGGACAGCAGGATGGTGACGATGTTCATCAGGGCATTCTGCATGGTGTCGCTCAGACGGTCGGTCAGACCGGTCTCCTTGCACAGGTTGCCGAACATCAGGCAGCCGATCAGGGCAGCGGTGTCGGGGAGCAGCAGGGCAACAAAGATGGTGACCAGGATGGGGAAGATGATCTTCTCAGCCTTGGAGACCACACGGGTCTGGACCATCTTGATCTTGCGCTGCTCAGGGGTGGTCATCAGGTTCATGATGGGGGGCTGGATCAGGGGGATCAGAGCCATGTAGGAGTAAGCGGCGACCGCGATGGCACCCAGCAGCTCAGGAGCCAGCTTGGTGGTCAGGAAGATGGCGGTGGGGCCGTCTGCGCCGCCGATGATGCCGATGGAGGCAGCCTGGGGACCGGTGAAGCCGATCACCAGATCAGGAGCCAGACCGAACAGGCCGTTCAGGCCGTTCAGCGCGACTGCGCCGAAGAAGGCGACGAACACGCCCATCTGAGCGGCTGCGCCCAGCAGCAGGGACTTGGGGTTGCTGAGCAGAGGACCGAAGTCGGTCATGGCACCAACGCCCATGAAGATCAGACAGGGGTACAGAGAGGTCTTAACGCCGATGTAAGTGATATCCAGCAGGCCGCCCTCACGCATGATGGCGCCGAAGCTGTGATACATGGGGCTGCTGGGGTCCATGAAGGCATCCCACAGCTCCTGGTGGTACAGACCGCCCATGGGCAGGTTGGTCAGAACGCAGCCGAAGGCGATGCCGCACATCAGCAGGGGCTCAAACTGCTTGACGATGCCCAGGTACAGCAGAACACAGCCGATGATGATCATCACCAGGTTCTGCCAGCCGCCGTCGCCGAAACCGGCAGACATGGCGGCGAAGCCGGAGCTGTTCCACAGGTCCAGGAGAACTTCACCAATATTGATCATGGTGTGCCCTCCTTAGCCGATGACGACCAGGGGTGCACCGGTATCAACAGTGGAACCCTTGGAGACGACGACCTGGGTAACGGTGCCGTCCTTGGGAGCCATGATCTCGTTCTCCATCTTCATGGCCTCCAGAACGACCAGGACCTGGCCCTCCTTGACCTTGTCGCCGGCGTTGACGTTGACCTTCAGGATGTTGCCGGGCATGGGAGCGGTGACAGCCTCACCGGCACCGGTGACGGCGGGAGCAGCAGCGGGGGCAGCGGCCACAGGGGCGGCAGCGGGAGCGGCAGCCACGGGGGCGGGAGCAATGGCCTCATACTCATCCAGGAGCATGGCCTTGCCGTGCTCGACCTCGACCTCGTAGGTGCGGCCGTTCAGGGTAACCTTATACTTCATATTACTTGACCTCCTTGATGGAAATGAAGCGCAGCTCGTTGATGGGCTTGCCCATCTTGTCGGCCACAATGGCCATCAGCATGGCTGCGGTCTTGGGCTCCACGTCGTGGAGCTTCAGCTTGCCGGCGGAGCCGGGAGCGGGTTCAGCGTTGACAACGGGGGCGGCGGCGGGAGCAGCAGCGGGAGCGGCGGCGGCAGCGGCCTTGGCCTTGCTTTCTGCGGCCACGAAAGCCTTGCCCAGCAGGGTGATGACACCCATCAGCAGGATCAGGCCGAAGAAGACAACGGCGTAACCCAGCAGGGCGACGATACCGGCGTTGGCGATGCTGATGTTCACCAGATCCACAGCGGGAGCGGCAGTGGTGACAGCGGTAAGAATGTTCATATCCTTACCTCCTTAGCACTCCACGATGGTGTAGGTGCACTCGTTCTCCTCGCGGGCCTTGCGGTTCTCGAAGAACTTCTCGGCCAGGCTGGGGAAGGCGATGTAGGACAGGACATCCTCGTCGGACTTGGCGGTGTCACCCAGCTCCTTGCGGGTCTTGTCGACGATGGGCTCCAGGGTGTCGGCGTAGCGGCCGGCCAGGGGCTGCTCGTCGCCCAGGATCATCTTCTGGATGTCGGCGTCGATGGGGGCGGGGGTGGTGCCGTACTCACCGCGGCAGTAGGCCTTGATCTCCTTGGAGACGGTCTTGTAACGCTGGCCGTCCAGGACGTTGCGGACAGCCTGAACGCCGACCATCTGGGAGGTGGGGGTGACCAGGGGAGGATAGCCCATGTCGGCGCGGACCTTGGGGGTCTCGGCCAGAGCCTCGTCGAAGCGGTCCATGGCGTTCATCTGCTTCAGCTGGCTCATCAGGTTGGACAGCATGCCGCCGGGGACCTGGTAGGTCAGGCACTGGGTATCGGTGGCCATAGCCTTGGCCATCAGGGTGCCGTCGGCGACGAACTCGTCACGGATGCCCTTGAAGTAGGTGGCCATCTTGGTGGTGGCCTCGTCGTTCAGGTCGACCTCGTAGCCCAGCTGACGCAGAGCGTAGGCCAGGGTCTCGGTGGCGGGCTGGGAGGTGCCGCCGGAGAAGGGGGAGATGGCGGTGTCGATGATGTCGACGCCGGCCTCAACGGCCTTCAGGTAGGTCATGAAGGCCAGACCGGTGGTGGAGTGGGTGTGCAGGTCGATGGGCATGTCCACGGCGTCCTTGATGGCGGAGACCATGTCATAAGCCTCCTGGGGACCCATGATGCCGGCCATGTCCTTGATGCAGATGGTGCTTGCGCCCATCTCCTTCAGCTCCTTGACCATCTCGACGTACTTCTTGTGGGTGTGCACGGGAGAGGTGGTGTAGGAGATGGTGCCGGAAGCGATGGCACCGGCCTTGACGGTGGCCTCCATGGCGACCTTCAGGTTGTTGACGTCGTTCAGCGCATCAAAGATGCGGATGACGTCGATGCCGTTCTCGACGGCCTTCTGCACGAACAGCTTCACGAAGTCATCGGGGTAGTGGGAGTAACCCAGAACGTTCTGACCGCGCAGCAGCATCTGCAGCTTGGTGTTGGGCATCTTGGCGCGGATCTTGCGCAGACGCTCCCAGGGATCCTCGTTCAGGTAGCGCAGGCACACGTCGAAGGTGGCACCGCCCCAGCACTCGGCTGCGTAGAAACCGGCCTTGTCGATGGTCTCCAGCATGGGCTCGAACTTGGCGTAGGGCAGTCTGGTGGCGATCAGGGACTGGTTTGCATCACGCAGAACAGTCTCGACAAACTGAACTTTTCTTGCCATTTGTTATATACCTCCAAAATGGATTTTGATGGCTCGCCGCGCACACCTGTACACCTGTGGTAGAACCGAAGCCCAGGCGGGGCGGCTGCCTTGTTTATTTTGAACCAATGGCGGCTCCACAAGGCCGACCCATTTGGTTAAAATCGAAATATGCAAAAACGTATCGTTTTCGACAGGAAAAAACTGGCATTTTCGGATAAAATACCCGAAAGGTGCAACCTTTACCATTTACAATATTATCATACCGATATGCGAATGTAAAGATGATTTTTCATCAATTTCCGGCTTTATCCATCTATTTTCTGAATCTTAGGAACTTTTGTGCGATGTGAACAAAAACATCCCCCATGTAAGTCGGTATATACACCAAAAAACACAGTGCCGCCCTGGGCCGCCCCAGACGCGGGATCGGGGCTCCGGCGGGCCCCGGGCGGGGAGTGTCCGCGGGGGAAGAGCCCAAAACGGGCAAAATACCTACAAATTGCCAAAAAAGGAAGCGGGCATAAATGTAAATTTTCAACATAATACTGCATTGTATTCCATTTATAAATATGGTATGATAGCCATGCGAAACAGGGGACCCGGAATGCAGACTTCGGCCGTGTTTTCCCGGTTTCCCAAATATTTACATACTTTTATGAAAGAGGAATGCAACTATGGCAAATCTGGATCTGACCAAGTATGGCATCACCGGCACCACCGAGATCGTCTACAACCCCTCCTACGAGGAGCTGTTCGAGGCTGAGATGGATCCCTCCCTGGAGGGCTTCGAGAAGGGCCAGCTGACCGAGCTGGGCGCAGTCAACGTCATGACCGGCATCTACACCGGCCGCTCCCCCAAGGACAAGTTCATCGTCATGGACGAGACCTCCAAGGACACCGTGTGGTGGACCTCCAAGGAGTTCGCCAACGACAACAAGCCCGCTTCCGTTGAGGCCTGGAATGCCTGCAAGGAGCTGGCCATGAAGGAGCTCTCCAACAAGAAGCTGTACGTCATGGACCTGTTCTGCGGCACCAACCCCGACTCCCGCATGGGCATCCGCTTCGTCATGGAGGTTGCATGGCAGGCTCACTTCGTCAAGAACATGTTCATCGCTCCCACCGCTGAGGAGCTGGAGAACTTCGAGCCCGACTTCGTTTCCTTCAACGCCGCCAAGGCCAAGGTCGTCAACTTCAAGGAGCTGGGCCTGAACTCCGAGACTGCTGCTATCTTCAACATCACCTCCAAGGAGCAGGTCATCCTGAACACCTGGTACGGCGGTGAGATGAAGAAGGGCCTGTTCTCCATGATGAACTACTTCCTGCCCCTGAACGGCATGGCCTCCATGCACTGCTCCGCCAACACCGATATGAACGGCGAGAACACCGCTCTGTTCTTCGGCCTGTCCGGCACCGGCAAGACCACCCTGTCCACCGATCCCAAGCGTCTGCTGATCGGCGACGACGAGCACGGCTGGGACGACAACGGCGTGTTCAACTTCGAGGGCGGC
>JBGVNV010000010.1:0-24455 GCA_045125955.1 Faecousia sp. | reverse complement strand
CGCGCGGCCCACGTACCAGTAGTAGCCGTCCTCATCCCGCCAGGCCAGGTCGCCGGTGTGGTACATGCCGTCGTGCCACACGCTCTCGGTGGCCTCCCTGTTCCGGTAGTAGCCCAGGAACACGCCGCAGGTGGGCTGGGGATCGGTGCGGATGACGATCTCGCCGTTGACACCGTCGGCTACGGGATTGCCGTCCATGTCCACCAGGTCGATGCCGTAGCCGGGGACGGGCTTGCCCATGGCGCCGGGCTTGAGCTGGGTGCCCACCAGGTTGGCGATGCCCAGGGTCATCTCGGTCTGGCCGAAGCCCTCGGCGATGCGAAGGCCGGTGGCCTCCTCGAACTTGTAGAAGACCTCGGGGTTCAGGGCCTCTCCGGCGGTGGTGGCATGGCGGATGGAAGAAAGGTCATAATTGCTCAGATCCTTTTAGATGAGCATCCGGTACATGGTGGGGGGAGCGCAGAAGGTGGTGATGTTGTACTTGGCGAACATGGGCAGGATCTTCTCGGCGTCGAACCGGTCGAAGTCATAGACGAAGACCGCGCCCTCGCAGAGCCACTGGCCGTAGAGCTTGCCCCAGAGGGCCTTGCCCCAGCCGGTTTCGGAGATGGTGAAGTGCAGGCCGTCCCGCTCGCACATGTGCCAGTATTTGGCGGTGACGTAGTGGCCCAGGGCGTACTTGTAGGAGTGCATGGCCATCTTGGGATAGCCGGTGGTGCCGGAGGTGAAGAGCATCAGCATGGGATCGCTGCCGCAGGGGGCATCCTTGGTCCTGATCCAGCGGCGGGAGAAGAAGTGATACTCGTTGTCGAAATCGTGCCAGCCGGGGCGGTTGCCGCCCACCAGGATCTTGGTCAGCTCCATACCGGCGGTCTTCTCTGCCAGCTCCACCTGATGGGCGGTGTCGCCGTCGGCGGTGCAGACGATGGCGTTGACATCGGCGGCCTGGAAGCGGTAGACAAAATCCTTCTCCACCAGCTGATTGGTGGCGGGGATGGCGATGGCACCGAGCTTGTGCAGACCCAGGATGGAGAACCAGAACTGGTAGTGTCGCTTGCACACCAGCATGACCCGGTCGCCCCGGGTGATGCCCAGGGAGCTGAAGTAATTGGCGGCCTGGGAAGAAGCATCCTTGATGTCCTTGAAGGTGAACCGCCGCTCGGTCATGTCGTTTGCCACATGGACCATGGCCAGCTTCTCAGGAGTCCGGCGGGCGATGGCGTCCACGGTGTCGAAGGCGAAGTTGTACTCCTCCGCGCCGCTGAAATCCACACCCAGCAGGGCACCGTTGGCATCCTCCCTGGGATGGATGAACTTCTCGCACAGCAGCTTGGTGTCCTCTCTGCCGCCTGCGGAGATGAACATGGGCTGGTCGGTGGTCTCGGAGGCCATGACCATGGCCAGGAACACACAGTCCTGACCCTCCACGGCGATCATGCCGTGGGGCGTGGAGGACTTGTAGAAGATGGAGTCGCCCTCGTGGAGGATCTCCTCGTGGTCACCGACCTTGATTTTCAGGGCACCCTTGATGACCAGGTCAAACTCCTGGCCGGAGTGGGTGGTGGTATGGATGGGCTGATCCTGGAGCTCGGCAGAATACTGGTAGGTGACCCAGTAGGGGGTGGCCAGCTTCTTGCGGAACATGGGAGCCAGATCCTGGATGGTGATGCCGTCCTCGCTGGCGGTGACCAGACCCTTGTTCTTGCGGGTCACGGTGTAGCCGGAGAGCTTCGCGCTGCTGCCCTCCAGCAGCAGGGTGATCTCCACGCCGAAGACCTTGGCGCATTTATGCATAAAGGAGAAGGGCAGGTCCGCATGACCGGACTCATAGAGCTTGTAGCTTTCCTCGGAGACCTCAGTCAGCTCCGCCATTTTCTGCATGCTGTAGCCCAGCAGTTCGCGCATGTCCTTAATTCGGTTCGCCACCTCCATCAGCTGGGTTGCAGGGTTCTGGCTGCTCATAAGATCATTCCTTTCATGATAAAGTAAAATAAAAAACGCCCCAAGAAGAACATTCTTCTTGAGACGAGTAAAAACGAATACCCGCGGTACCACTCAAATTGCGGCATTTCGCCGCCCCTTCGGACTCCGACAAGTCCTATCCCTTAACGCGGGCAGACGGATGTGCCTGGTATCCAAAGCTACTCGGCACACCGGCTCGGAAGTGATGGGTCTTTTGGCGTGGGGCTGTCAGCTTGCACCAACCGCTGACTCTCTGGAAGCTCCGACTGCCGGACCGTCTTCGTCACAGCCGTTTGTGATATTGAATTGATGTACACACTTTAGCACGGCATACGCAAAAAGTCAAGGCGGCTTGTTTCACAAAACGAAAGGTTATTTCAGGCTGTATATATGTATACATTTTTACTCCAAAGAGGTTGACAAACCCGTTTGTTTATGCTTTAATGTCAATTGTATACATTTGAAAGACATTGAAGGAAAAATCCTCCCTGTTTCCATGCTCCAGAGAGCCGGCGGTCGGTGCGAGCCGGTGGATTGGGCCCGGAGGTCTGGTTCCTGAGTCGGTCCTGTAAACGGGCAAGGCCTTAGTAATGGGACACGGTTTCCCCCGTTACCGGGATAGGGCTTAGTGGAGCCCGAAGGGATCTCCCCCAGGGAGATAAGCAGGGTGGTACCGCGGATCAACGATTCGTCCCTGGAGCCAAAGGGCTCCGGGGATTTTTTGTTTTGTGATATTTTCGTCTTCCCAATGTAGGGCGGGTGGCATTTGAATCAAGGTATGATTGCCCCCGGCAATCATTGGATTTTTGGATTCGCTGCGCGGAGCACCACCCCGCCGACCAGGTCGGATGCCCTCCCAGCCAAACCAGATGAACCAACCGCAATAACAGCAATTGCCCGCACCAAAAACATCTGGATTGTACAGATTTTCAGTGCGTCGGCGGGGGCAGTGCCGCCCGCCCTACAGTAATTATTCATCCTCTGATAAAGGAGCAACCATTATGAACAAGATCAGAATCAGCGACGTGACCATGAAGCAGACCGGCCCGGAGATCTCCCTGAGCTTCCGGGAGAAGATCGAGATGTCCAAGCTGCTGGACAAGCTGGGCGTGGACATCATCGAGCTGGAGCCCATCGCCCAGACCAAGATCGATTCCCTGCGCATCAAGTCCGTGGCCGCCGCTGTCCGGGATGCCGTGGTGGCCGTCCCCGTGGCCCTGAACGCCGAGAGCGTAAGCACCACCTGGAACGCCCTGCGCGAAGCCAAAAAGGCAAGACTCCAGGTGCCCGCCGCCGTCAGCCCCGTTCAGATGGAGTACCTGTTCCACAAGAAGCCCGACGCCATGCTCTCCGCCATCCGGGAGACCATCGAAAAGTGCTGTGCCCTCTGCCCCGATGTGGAGTTCATCGCGGACGATGCCACCCGGGCGGACCCCGCCTTCCTCCAGGAGGCCGTCCGCACCGCCATTTCCGCCGGTGCAAAGACAATTACCGTCTGCGACACCGCCGGAGCCATGCTCCCCAACGAGTTCACCGCATTTATCCGGGAGCTCTACGCCGGTGTCCCCGAGCTGAAGGACGTGACCCTGGGCATCTCCTGCTCCGACCAGCTTTCCATGGCCGACTCCTGCGCCTTTGCCGCCATCCGCTACGGCGCGGGGGAGATCAAGGCCGCCGCCTACCGGCTGGACAACGTCTCCCTGCCCAATGTGGCCCGGGTCCTCTCCACCAAGGGCGAATATTACAACGCCGCCTGCACCGTTCGCACCACCTCCATGAAGCGCATCACCGAGCGGATCGCCTGGATGTGCCGCACGGGCCGCAGCGAGACCAGTCCCTTCGACAACGGCGTCCGGGAGGACAGCGAGCTGTACCTGACCGCCCACGATGACCTGACCGCCGTGCTCAAGGTCGCCGCCTCCCTGGGCTACGACCTGAATGAAGAGGACGGTGCCAGCGTCTTCGCCGCCTTCAAGGAGATCGCCGCAAAGCGCGAAAAGGTCACCGCCCGGGAGCTGGATGCCATCGTAGCCTCCGCCGCCATGCAGGTTCCCCCCGCCTACACCCTGGATAGTTTCGTGGTTACAGCAGGCAACACCATCTCCGCCACCGCCAACATCCGCCTGATCCGCGACGGCAAGGCCCTGGCCGGTGTCTCCCTGGGCGACGGTCCCATCGATGCCGCGTTCCTGGCCATCGAGCAGATCACCGGCCACCACTACGAGCTGGACGATTTCCAGATCCAGTCCGTCACCGAGGGCCGGGAGGCCATGGGCCAGACCATCGTCAAGCTCCGCTCCTCCGGCAAGGTCTACTCCGGCCGTGGCATCTCCACCGACATCGTGGGCTCCGGCATTCTGGCCTACATCAACGCACTGAACAAGATCGTCTATGAGGAGGAAACCGTATGAAACTCTCCTTTTCCACCCGCGGCTGGGCTGATTTAAGCTGGGACACCTGGCTGGATACCGCCCTGGAAATGAAATTCACCGGCATCGAGGTCTACGACCTCTACAAATACCCCACCCTGACGGACCGGGGCGGCCCCTTCCACTCCCACCGTCTGGCCGCCACATTGCGCACCCTGCGGGACAAGAAGCTCTCCATCCCCTGCCTGGACACCTCCCTGGACCTGACCGGCCCCGCCGAAAACGCCGACATCCTCTCCGATATGCTCCGCCACGCCCGGGATCTGCGGGTCCCTTATGTGGTCTGCTGGGCATCCAAGGGGGACGAGGCCGATGTCCAGGCCCTGAGCCGCCGCATCGCCGCCCTGCTGCCCCTGGCCGAGGATCTGGGCGTTGGCATCCTGCTGAAAACCAGCGGCATCTTTGCCGACACGGGCCGTCTCCGCTCCTTCCTGGAGGACTACGCCAGCGACTGGCTGGGAGCCCTGTGGGATATGCACCACCCCTACCGGGATTTCGGTGAGAGTGCCGATACCACCATCAAGAATCTGGGCACCTACGTCCGCCATGTCCACCTGCGGGACTCCGACGACGACGGCAGCTACAACCTCATCGGCGAGGGCACCCTGCCCGTCAAGGACATGGTCCGGGCCCTGAGCTCCATCAACTACGACGGCTTCATCTCCCTGGAATGGAAGCCCGAGTGGATGGAGGACCTGACCGACCGGGAGATCATCTTCCCCCACTTCGTCAACTTCATGTCCCGGTTCCGCTCCACCCGCCAGCGCAAGAAGTCCCTGTACTTCAACCACGACGGCACGGGCCAGTATGTCTGGAAGAAGGACGACCTGATCGACCTGACCTTCCCCCAGGTCCTGGACCGGATGGTGGAGGAATTCCCCGACCAATACGCCTTCAAGTACACCACCCTGGACTACACCCGGACCTACTCCGAATTCCGGGATGACGTGGACAATTTCGCCCGTGCTCTGGTTTCCATGGGCGTCAAGGCGGGCTCCAAGGTCGCCATCTGGGCCACCAATGTGCCCGCCTGGTACATCACCTTCTGGGCCACCACCAAGCTGGGCGCGGTCCTGGTCACCGTCAACACCGCCTACAAGATCCACGAGGCCGAGTACCTGCTCCGCCAGTCCGACACCCACACCCTGGTGATGATCGAAAGTGCCCTGGATTCCAACTATAAGAACATCATCAACGAGATCTGCCCCGAAATCGAGAAGACCAAGGCAGGCCAGCCGCTGCACTGCAAGCGGCTCCCCTTCCTGCGCAACGTCATCACCATCGACTACCGTCAGAAGGGCTGCCTGACCTTTGACGAGGCCATGGCCCGGGCTGATCTGGTCCCCCTGGAGGAGGTCCAGCGCATGGCCGCCGCCATCCATCCCGATGATGTCTGCAACATGCAGTACACCTCCGGCACCACCGGCTTCCCCAAGGGCGTCATGCTGACCCATTATAATGTGGTCAACAACGGCAAGTGCATCGGCGACCGGCTGGGGCTCAGCACCGCCGACCGCTTCCTCATTCAGGTGCCCATGTTCCACTGCTTCGGCATGGTGCTCTCCATGACCAGCTCCATGACCCACGGTGCCACGGTCTGCCCCCTGCCCTATTTCTCCGCCAAGGCATCCCTTGCCTGCATCAACCAGGAGCGCATCACCGCCATGAACGGCGTTCCCACCATGTTCATCGCCATGTTCAACCACCCGGACTACCGCAAGACCGACTTTAGCCACATGCGGACCGGCATCATGGCGGGCGCGGGCTGTCCCCCGGAGCTCATGCGCCGGGCCGCCCAGCCCGACGAGATGAATATGCGGGGCATCGTCAGTGTCTACGGCCAGACCGAGTCCTCCCCCGGCTCCACCATGTCCGCCTGGACCGATGATCTGATGCTGCGCACCAACACCGTCGGCTACGACTTCCCCCACGTGGAGTGCAAGATCATCGACCCCGAGACCGGCGAGGAGGTCCCCGACGGCGTCAACGGCGAGTTCTGCTCCCGTGGCTACAACACCATGAAGGGCTACTACAAGATGCCCGAAGCCACCCGGGACACCGTCGATGCCGAGGGCTGGCTCCACTCCGGCGACCTGGCCTGCAGGGACGCCGACGGCACCTACCGGATCACCGGCCGCCTGAAGGACATGATCATCCGCGGCGGCGAGAACATCTACCCCAAGGAGATCGAGGAATTCATCTACACCCACCCCGGCGTCCGGGATGTCCAGGTTATCGGCGTGCCCGACAAGCGGTACGGCGAGGAGATCATGGCCTGTATCATCCTGAAAGAGCCCGGCTCCATGACCGTGGAGGAAATGACCAATTACATCAAGGCCAGCATGGCCCGCCACAAGGTCCCCCGCTACATCGAGTTTGTCGATGCCTTCCCCATGAACGCCGCAGGCAAGATCCTCAAATACAAAATGCGCCAGGACTTCGCCCAAAAGCTCGGCCTCACCGGCGACGGTGCAGATACTGCCGGTCCAGGAAAGTAAATGCAGAATGCAGAATGCAGAGTGCTGAATGCCAAATGAAATAAATTTGACCGCTTCCCATCCCGGGAGGCGGTCATTTTTCGGTGTTCACTGCCAATTTCAATTCGTAGGGCGGGCGGCACTGCCCCCGCCGACCACTTGCGACAACCGCAATCTCACAGTCGAAGCACCGACTTAAAACTACCACTGTCATTGCGAGGGCGTAAGCCCGTGGCAATCCGCATCCCCAGCAATGCGAAGCATTGCCCGTCCCCAGAGGGGACGGAAAGAGAACGGATTGCCAGAAGGTGAATTGCCCGCAGGGCAAGAGAGGCCACCCTGGGGTGCGGCCCTATGGGGCCTCGCAATGACAGCAATGGTCCGGGCTGGTCCTTCTATTATCATCGGGTGGTCATCATAGTTGGTCGGCGGGGGCAGTGCCGCCCGCCCTACAGGTGTAGACATACCATGCCGGGGCTCCCGGCAAAAGGGCGGCCCTTTGGGGCCGCCCTCTGGTTATTTAGGGAATCTGAACGGGAGTCTTGCTGAAGGCCCAGTCCTCGATGACCACGCCATCCAGGAAGCTGATGTTCTCCAGGGCGGAGCAGCCGTAGAAGGCACCCTCGCGGATAAAGTCCACACTCTCCAGGTTGATGGACACCAGGGACTTACAATTCTTAAAGGCATAGTTGCGGATCTCGGTGACATCCGCGCCCAGAGTAACGCGCTTCAGGTTGGGCAGCTCATAGAATGCCATCTGGCCAATGTCATGGATGCCGTCCTCGATGACAACTTCCAGGATCATCTCGGCATAATTGCTCCAGGGCAGGGTCAGAACGCCGTTTACCTTCCAATAGTTCTTCAGGTTGGTCTCGCCGTTCTCCAGCTTCTCACCGGAGGGGGTGAAGGTCAGCACGCCATCGGCGGTCAGAGCCCAGGTGGTGTAGCCGGACCAGCCGGTGGCGATGACCTTGGGCTCCTCAGGCTGCTCCGCGCCCACGATGTAGGCGGGATCGTAAGCAGGAGCCAGGTCCTCGTAATCGACCCGGATCTCCACGGCCTGCCCGGCGGGCACCAGGATCACGCCCCGCAGGGCGAGAACGGTTCCGGTGTAGCTTTCGCCGGTGATCAGATCGATATACTCGCCCTCAACGGCGTAGGACTTGTCGGAAGTGGCATTGTTGGAAACCACCAGGATCTCGTCACGCCAGTAGGCCATCAGGCTGGCGTTGCCGGTGCTGACGGGAACCACATTGCCGGTCCGCAGGGCGGGGTAGGCGGCGCGGATGGCGGCCAGCTTGGCGTAATACTCCACCAGCTCCTGATTGCCCTTGCCCCACTCGAAGGCACGGCGGTCATCAGGATCGTCGGAGCCGACCATGCCGATCTCGTCACCGTAGTAGATGGTGGGTGCACCAGCGTAGGTGAACTGCAGGAAGGCCACCAGATGCTGACGTTCCTTGGCCAGCTGGGAGGTACCCTCGTAGGTGGGGAATGCGGAGTTGAAGTCCTTCTGGTTGCGGTCATCGCCGATGCCGTCCAGGTAGCTCAGCAGTCGGGTGGTATCATGGGAGCCCACCAGATTCATCATGGCATAGAAGGCCTCCTCGGGATAACGCTCCCGGATCTTCTCCAGCTCCCGGGTGGCCTGGGAAGCGGAGTTGCCCTTGGCGAAGCCGATGACGGCGTTGCGGAACAGGTAGTTCATGACGGAGTCGTACATGTCGCCCATGAGATACTTGGTGGCATCGTCCCAGATCTCACCGATGATGACGGCGTCGGAATCCAGAGCCTTCACGCTGTCGCGGAAGTTCTGCCAGGTCTCGTCGGAGACCTCGTTGGCCACATCCAGACGCCAGCCGTCCATGCCCTTGCTAATCCAGTAGGCATTGACGGAATCCTCGCCGGAGATGATCTCCTCGGCCCAGTTGCCGGTCTGGTACTCGGAGCCGTTGGTGGAGTAGATGACGGGCATGGAGTCGTAGCCCCACCAGCCCTCATAGGAATAGACGGGCTTGCCCGCACGCAGACCAATGTTGTCGGCCCAGGTGGCGGGAGTAGAGGACACGTGGAACCACTCGGTGTAGCTGTAGTCGGTGATGCCGTAGTTCTCGGTGAAGAAGGCAACTGCGGCGGCCTCGGCGGCAGTCTGATCGGCACCGTTTTCCGCCATGTAGTCGTAAACGTAAGCCCAGTAGGGGTAGGCACCGATCTTCTCGGACTTACCCAGGAACTTGTAGTAGCGGTCGAAATACACGGAATCGTCGGACACATGGTTGAACACGCCGTCCAGGATCACGTGCATCTCATTGGCCTCGGCCACGGCCACCAGCTCCTCGAAATCGCCCAGGGTACCCAGGATGGGATCGATCTCGGTGTAGCTGACGGCGTCATAGCGGTGGTTGGAGATGGACCAGAAGACGGGGTTCAGGTAGATGACGTTGACGCCCAGAGCCTTCAGGTAGTCGATGCGCTCGGTGATGCCCTTCAGGTCGCCGCCGTAGATCTCGTTGGACCACTGGCCGTCGCCGTACCAGGCACCGGAGGACTTGTACTCCTCCTCAGTCAGCAGACCCTCCTGCTCGGGGTTCTCGGGCAGGGTGTACCAATCAGTGATGAACTCGTAATCCACTTCGCCGCGGGCCCACTCCTGGGCGCGGTCGTTGCTTTCGTCGCCGTTGAAGAAGCGGTCGGGGAAGATCTGGTAGATGACGGCGTTCTTCATCCAGTCGGGAGTCTCGTAGCCGCTTTCAAAGACCACCAGATCGTAGGGCTTGACGCCGGTCAGATCGGTGATACAGCCGGAGCCGTAGAAGCCGTCGTCGTCACCGTAGACAGCCACATTGGAGCCGTTGGACAGGACGAAGTAGTAGTCATACTCGCCCTTGGCGGGGATGGCAGTCTCTGCGGTCCACAGGCCATCCTGCTTCGCCATGGGCACGGAGGTGAAGCCCTTGATGACCAGCACGGCGGAGGTCACATCCTCGCCTGCGGCGATGGAGAAGCGGACCTGCTCACCCACGGCCACGGCACCGAAGGGAGCCTTGTAGGTTTCATTCTGGGAGTCGAAGAAGACCTTGGCGGTGTCGATGGGCTTGTTGGAGGCATCGCAGTAATAGATGCCGGTGACGGGATCCAGATAGAAGGTGACGTTCTTGCCGGTCTCCACGGTGATCTCGGCAAAGGCGTACTCCTTGCCGTCGGCGGTCAGCTTCACATCGGTGTAGGTACCGGCGGCCATGTAGACGGTGCCGGAGTAGATGCCGGTCAGGCCCTGGTCCGCCAGCTTGATGGTCTCGATGCCGGTGCCGGACAGGGTGATGTCCGCAAAGATGTATGTCACGGAGGTGACGGAATTGTGGGTGGTGTGGTTATAATAGACGGTGACATCCATCTGCTGGGGCACGGTGACAGCATAGTTGGCACCGTCGCGGACACCGCCCACACCGTAGTTCTCATCCCAGGAGCCATTGATGGCGATCTTGTACTCATAATTGGCGGCGGGGACATCCTTGAAGGTGTAGACGAACAGACCCAGCTCGGAATCGTAGGTCATCTGGTTGGAGGCGGCATCCCAGCTGGGGCCGGGGAAGGTGCCGGGGACGAAGATGGGCAGATTGGTGTTGGACCAGCCTGCGGGCATCTCGGCGGCCACAAAGCCGTCGGCGTAGACCCACAGCTCGTTCTTCAGCTTCAGCACGCCGGTGGCGAGGTCGCCGGTCTGATGGCCGCTGTTGTCGTTGAAGATGAAGCCAAAACCGGCGGCATCGGCGGTCTCGACGGTCACATCGTACCAGCCGGCGTTGTCGGTGTTGGCATTGATGGCAGTGCCGGGCCAGACGCCCAGCAGATAAGCACCTGCGGCATCCCATGCGTAGGCATGGACGGTGTTTGCCCAGTCATCGGGCTTCTGGAAGTGGATGAGCACGGTGTTCAGGGGCTTCTCAGCGGAGACCTCGTTGCCCACGATCCACAGCTCGGCATTTCCGGTGACCTCGCCGGTGGCGAGATCGGTGGTCTGGCTGGAGCCGTCGTTGAAGATGAAGTTGAAGGCACCGGCGGTGGTGACGGTGAAATCATACCAGCCGTCGCCGTCGGAGTCGCTGATGCCCTTGCCGGGCCAGGTGTTGTAATCGGCGTAGCCGCTCAGAGCACCGGCGGTGGTCCAAATGTACAGGTTGACGGTAGACCATGCATCGGGCTTTGCGAAGTTCAGCTTCACGGCATAGCCCTCGGCGGGCTCCGTGGGCTCACTGGGCACGGTGGGCTCCGTGGGCTCGGTGATCTCGGGCTCGGGGACCACCATGGAAATGGTGTATGTGGCACCGTTCTTGGTGGAATACTTGAAATCAGACAGGTCCAGGGTCAGGGTCACATCGCACTTCTCCTTGACGGTGAACTTGATGTTCTGACCGTTGTAGACGGCCTCGGCCTTGCCGCCTGCGTAAGCGGAGCCGTTGCTGCCCCAGTTGTCGTTCCAGGAGTTGTTGGCGGCGAACTTCACTTCGTAAGTACCGGCGGCCACATCCTTGTAGGTGATGGTGTAGACGCTGCCGTTGGCACGCATGTGGTTGACGGCGGCGGCAACATCCCAGCTCTTGCCGTTGAGGAAATTGCCCTTGCCCGCGCCGACGGCGGTGATGGAGCTGATCTCCAGGGTGGTGACGGCGGCAACGTTCTTGCCCTCGGCCTTGACGGCCTTGGAGGAGTGGTTGAAGGTGATGGTCACATCGCACTCGGCGGTGACCTCGAAGGTGTAGTTCTGACCGTCCTTGCCCCAGGTGTTGTTCCAGGTGCCGTCGGTGATCTTGAACTGGTAAACGCCGGGCTGGACACCCGCGTAGACCTTCTCGAAAAGGGTGCCGTTCCAGCTCATCAGGTTGGCCTCATCGGCGGCATTCCACTCGCTGCCGCAGAGGGCCGCCACACCCGCCACATAGTAGGTACCGGCGGGGGCGGGATCGGGCTCGGTGGGCTCCGTGACCACGGGCTCGGTCTCCTCCGGTTCCGTGCTGAAGGTGGACCAGGTGCCGCCGCCGCTGTCCCAGGTGCCCGCCTTGACGGTGTAGCAGTTGCTGCCGTCGGTGGGGACCTTCAGATCGGCGGTCTGGTTCCACTTGTTGTTCCAGTTGTTGGCGGAGGCGGCGGGATTCATCCGGCAGAAGATGATGTTGTCATTTCCTGCGGGGACGGTTGCCTCGTACACGCCGTCGCCGTCGCTGTCGGTCATGCCGGTCCAGCCGTTGGCACCGGAGGCATTCCAGTAGTAGATGGCGAAGCGGGCGTTACTCTGCTTCCAGTTGGCGTTGGGCACCAGATAGAGCGTGGTGCCCTCGGCGGCGCGGACCTGGATACCGGGCAGCATGCCCAGCACCATGACCAGCGCGAGGATCAGGCAGAGTGCTTTTTGGATAGTCGGACGGTTTTTCTTCATCGTAATCCTTCCTTTCCCTGCGCCCAACGGGGCGCATTTGTTCCCCTTCATTATAAGAATAAACGGTTGCGCAAACAATAGTCAATTTCCATAAAATTCCTCTGCTTTCATGGGCATATTGCCAATTCTGTAAAACATTTGCATACAATATCAGGATTGTCATGTTGCAACTTCATACTTTTTATGGTAGTATCATCTTGTGCACAAATGCATCCAATATCAACACGCATAAAGGAGCTGTATATATGGAAAACAAGTACCTTTACGAGGGGTGGCGCGGCTTCACCGAAGGAAGCTGGGTCAACGAGATCGACCTGAGAAGCTTTATCCGCCACAACTTCACCATGTACGATGGTGACGAGACCTTCCTGGAAGGCCCCACCCAGAACACCCTGGACCTGTGGGACCAGGTCATGGACCTGACCCGTCAGGAGCGCGAGGCCGGCGGCGTTCTGGATATGGACACCAAGGTAATCTCCGGCATCACCTCCCACGGCCCCGGCTACCTGAACAAGGACAAGGAGACCATCGTCGGCTTCCAGACCGACAAGCCCTTCAAGCGCGCCATGATGCCCTACGGCGGCGTCCGTATGGCCGAGAAGGCCTGCGCCGACAACGGCTACACCATGGATCCTGAGGTGCGCGATTTCTTCACCCACCATCGCAAGACCCACAACGCCGGTGTCTTCGATGCCTACACCCCCGAGATGCGCGCCTGCCGCTCCAGCCACATCATCACCGGCCTGCCCGATGCCTACGGCCGCGGCCGTATCATCGGCGACTACCGCCGTGTGGCCCTGTACGGCGTGGACCGCCTGATCGCCGACAAGGAGGAGCAGAAGGCCCGCACCGACTCCACCATGTTCGCCGATGTCATCCGCGACCGCGAGGAGCTCTCCGAGCAGATCAAGGCTCTGAAGGAGCTGAAGAAGATGGCGGCCTCCTATGGCTTCGACATCTCCCTGCCTGCAAAGAACGTCCAGGAGGCCATCCAGTGGCTGTACTTCGGCTACCTGGCCGCTGTCAAGGAGCAGAACGGCGCCGCCATGAGCTTGGGCCGTACCTCCACCTTCCTGGACATCTACGCCGAGCGTGACCTGGCTGAGGGCACCTTCACCGAGAAGGAGATCCAGGAGATGGTCGACCACTTCATCATGAAGCTGCGCCTCATCAAGTTCGCCCGTACCCCCGAGTACAACGCCCTGTTCTCCGGCGATCCCCAGTGGGTCACCGAGTCCCTGGCCGGTGTGGGCACCTGCGGCAAGCACTTCGTCACCAAGATGACCTACCGTTATCTGCACACCCTGTACAACCTGGGACCCAGCCCCGAGCCCAACCTGACCGTTCTGTGGTCCACCCGCCTGCCCATGAACTTCAAGCGTTACTGCGCCAAGGTCTCCATCGAGACCTCCTCTTTGCAGTACGAGAACGATGACCTGATGCGCTACACCCACGGCGACGACTACGCCATCGCCTGCTGCGTGTCCTCCATGCGTCTGGGCAAGGAGATGCAGTTCTTCGGTGCCCGCGCCAACCTGGCCAAGTGCCTGCTGTACGCCATCAACGGCGGCATCGACGAGGTCAGCAAGAAGCAGGTGGGTCCCAAGTACCGTCCCATCACCTCCGAGTACCTGGAGTTTGACGAGGTCATGGAGCGTTTCGACGCCATGATGGAGTGGCTGTGCCGGGTCTACGTCAACACCCTGAATGTCATCCACTATATGCATGACAAGTACTGCTACGAGAAGATCCAGATGGCTCTGCACGACAAGAAGGTCACCCGCTGGTTCGCCACCGGCATCGCCGGCCTGTCTGTTGTCGCCGACTCCCTGTCCGCCATCAAGTACGCCAAGGTCCGTGTCATCCGCGACGAGAACGGTCTGGCCGTCGATTACGAGGTGGAGGGCGACTTCCCCAAGTACGGCAACGACGACGACCGGGTGGACTCCCTGGCCAACATGGTCCTGCACCACTTCATGGAGCACATCCGCAAGAACCACACCTACCGCGAGTCCATCCCCACCACCTCCATCCTGACCATCACCTCCAACGTGGTCTACGGCAAGGCCACCGGCTCCACCCCCGACGGCCGCAAGAAGGGCGAGGCCTTCGCCCCCGGTGCCAACCCCATGCACCGCCGCGACGAGAAGGGTGCCATCGCCTCCCTGTCCTCCGTTGCCAAGCTGAGCTTCAAGGATGCCCAGGACGGCATTTCCAACACCTTCTCCATCATCCCCGGTGCCCTGGGCAAGGGCGATGACCTGTTCATGGGCGACTTCGGTGATCTGGGCGTGGAGCTGAGCGATCTGGGCCTGACCCCCGACGAGCTGGAGTGCAACACCTGCGCCAATGTCCCCACCCTGTTCGAGGGTCTGGACGGCGAGTAATTTGATCCCATTTTCCAAAAGGAGGAACCACCTATGAAAGCAACCGACAAGCAGATCGACAATCTGGTCTCCCTTCTGGACGGCTATATCGAAAAGCGCGGTCATCATCTGAACGTCAACGTCTTCTCCAAGGAGACCCTGCTGGATGCCCAGGCCCACCCTGAGAAGTATCCCCAGCTGACCATCCGTGTCTCCGGCTACGCCGTCAACTTCGTCAAGCTGACCAAGGAGCAGCAGGACGAGGTCATCTCCCGTACCTTCCACGAAAAGATCTAAGGGCTTATGGACGGCTATATCCACTCCACGGAGAGCTTCGGCACCGTGGACGGCCCCGGCGTCCGGTTCGTGATTTTTCTCCAGGGCTGTCCCATGCGGTGCAAGTACTGCCACAATCCGGACACCTGGAAGATGAACACCGGCACCACCCGGTCCGCCCAGTCCCTGATCCAGGATTTCAGGCGCAACGCCGCCTTCTACAAAAACGGCGGCATCACCGTCACCGGCGGCGAGGCCCTGATGCAGATCGATTTTCTCCTGGAGCTCTTCGCCCTGGCGAAAAAAGAGGGCATCCACACGTGCCTGGATACCTCCGGCATCACCTACCGCCCCGGCCAGTCGAACTATAACGACAAGCTGGACAGGCTCATGGCCCTGACGGACCTGGTCATGCTGGACATCAAGCACATCGACCCCGAGGGCCATAAGGACCTGACCGGCCAGCCCAACGACGGCATTCTCGCCTTCGCCCGGTATCTGGCGGCGAAGCGGATTCCCGTGTGGATCCGCCATGTGGTGGTCCCCGGCATCACCGATGACCCGGACCAGCTGACGCGCCTGGGCACCTTCATCGCAGGCCTTCCCAATGTCAAGGCCCTGGATGTGCTTCCCTACCATGTGCTGGGCGTGCACAAGTACCGGGAGCTGGGGCTCAGCTACCCCCTGGAGGGCGTGGAGCCCGCCACCCAGGAGCATGCCAAGGCCGCCCGTGAGACCATCCTGAACGCCATCCGCACCGCCCGCCGCAAGGCATAAAATAACCAAGCCCCGGACCGCTGGTCCGGGGCTTTTTTTCACATTTTCTCCGCCCAGGCGGCCTGGGCCGCGCCGATGAGGCAGGCGTTTTCGCTTTTGACGATCCGGCAGGTGACACCCTCGGGAAGCAATGCATCCAGCTCCAGGTGAAAGGCATCCCGGAAACCCGTGAGCCGCCAGTACTGGGACCCCTCCACAGCCACCCGGACAGGGGATGCATCCCGTGCTGCCCGGAGGATGGGACCGGCGCAGAGGACGGCGGCGATCTTAGCAGCCCGGTGGACGGCCACAGCGGCGATCTGTGCGGCGGTGGAATGGGGGTCCTCCGTCAGCAGACGGCTGACGGAGCCGAGGTCGGCAGGGGGGATGGTGTCAAGAAGCCCCTCTTCCCGGGCGGCGGCCCAGGCTGCGGCGATGACATCGCCCAGGTAGCCGCCGGAACACTGTTTCTCGGCCGGGGCGCTGTCCGGGGCATCGGAGGCGGCGATGACGGTCTCCTCGAATTTGCTCCGGTGGAAGCCGCCGAATTCGCCCACCTCGGTGCTGATGATCATGCTTTTGGCCCGGAGATCGCCGGGGACCTTGGGAATGGCATCGCACCGCTCCAGATAGCACACATTCACACCGGTACCCAGGATCACACCCACCTGGACATCCTCCGCGCCCAGCATGGCGGCGACGGAGTCGTTGAGCACATGGACGCTTCCGCCGCCCAGGGCCTTGGCCAGGGAGGCACCCACCGGCCTGCCCACGGCTTCGGGGGCCTGGACTTCCTTGCACCAGAAGTCCAGCGGACCATCCAGGCTCCGGTCCAGGGATACATTATAAGAAAAGCAGAAGCCCACCCGGTCAAATGTGCCGAGGGCCTGCACGGGTGCGGCCAGGGCGGCGTAGAAATCTTCGAACGAGAGCATGCCCTCGGTACCGGGCATGGCCTGCTTGTGCAGCTCCTCCAGCTCCCAGCGGTTTCCGGTCCGGACAGCCCGGGCGGTGCGCAGATTGGTGCCGCCGGCATCCAGCACGGCACAGACCGCCCCATCAGGGACCGCGATCTGCGGCGGCAGATAGGAGGGCACCATAGGGATCCGCCCCCGGCCCGCAAGGCCCTCGTCCATCTGCCGCAAAAGGGCATCGAGACAACCCTTCCCATCGATGGTCTGCCCATCCGCGCCCCACCGCGCCATAAATTCCAATGCGTTCACACCATTCCCTCCCGCCATCCGTTTCCCCCATCATACGCCAACACTTTTCTCCTGTCAACGACGCTGTCCACAGCCCTGCCGCATAAATTTGGAATCTTCTCCCACCCTTTCCGTCAATCTCCAATCATAACTGCCCCTCGACCGCACATAATACTCCCACGGAAGCGAGCTTCCGAAAAGAAAAGGAGAGAACGATCATGAGCAACAATTCTTCCAACAAGCTGAATGTCCCCCAGGCCCGTCAGGCCATGGACCAGTTCAAGATGCTTACACGCCAACGAGGTCGGCGTCAACCTCAAGAACGGCTACAACGGCGACCTCGGCAAGGCCCAGATGGTCAAGAAGATATGTCCCGTACGAAGCACGAAATACGCACGGCAGAGCCGAACCGCAGTGGGCCATTGTCAGAGGGTGGAGTACATAGCCTCGATGACCGTATAGTTGCTTCATATTTGTAGTAACTTTTAGATGAAACCATATTTCGATTGATTTCTCATCCGAGATATGCTATCCTATATCTGAAAGTTACTACATTTGTGAAGTAAGCGTGAGGTAAGGACTATGATCAAACGGGAATTTTATCTGAATCAAATCATCCGCCACATGCACAACGGTGAGATCAAGGTCATCACCGGCATCCGGCGGTGCGGCAAGTCTGTGCTGCTGTTCGAGCTGTTCCGGGACTATCTGCTGAAGCAGGGTGTCCCGGAAGAACAGATCATCACCATCGAGCTGGATCAGCGGAAGTACTATAAATTCCGCAATCCCATCACCCTTTGCGAATATATTGAAGCCTGCGTTTCTTCCGACAAATCCAAGCAGTTCTACCTGTTTATCGACGAGGTACAGTTCACCAGGAAGGTGAAGGATGCCGAAAATGACGATATCGAAGTCACCATCTACGATATGCTCAACGAGCTGAAGTCCTACAAAAATCTGGATGTCTATGTTACCGGCAGCAACTCCAAAATGCTCTCCAGCGACATTGCCACCGAATTTCGGGGTCGTGCCACCCAGATCCGGGTCTATCCCTTTTCCTTCGGTGAGTTCTATGCGCATGTGGGCGGCGATGAACGGAAGGCACTGGAGCAGTATATGCTCTACGGCGGCATGCCCCGGGTCTTGCAGATGACAGACGAGCAGGACAAAAAGGATTATCTGTCCACCCTATACTCCGAGCTGTATGTCAAGGATATTGTGGAACGCAATGGCATCGAGCGGGAGGACATCCTGAACAACATTCTGGACTTCCTGGCCTCCCAGATCAGTTCCCTGACCAATCCCACCAATGTGGCAAACGCCATCGCCAGTATGCGCCAGGAGAAAGTCAATTCCTCGCTGGTATCTGCCTACATTCAGCATACCATTGATGCCTTCCTGATCCGCATGGCACAGCGATACGATGTCAAGGGCAAGTCTTACTTCAACTACCCCAACAAATATTACTACACCGATGTGGGTCTGCGGAATGCCCGGCTCAATTACCGCCAGTATGATCCCGGCCACATCATGGAGAACATCATCTACAACGACCTGATCCGCCGGGGTTACAGTGTGGATGTGGGCGTTGTGGTGGATCGCCGGAACGGCAGCTATGTCCAGAAGGAAGTGGATTTCGTGGTCAATCACGGCGACCGCAGACTCTACATTCAGTCCGCTCTCCAGATGGGGACAGAGCAAAAGGAATGCGCCGAACTGGATTCCCTGAAGCTCACCGGCGACTTCTTCAAAAAGATCATCGTCCGGATGGATATTCCCCACAATTTCTACGACGAAAACGGCATCTTCCACTGCAATCTCATCGACTTCCTGCTGGAGCGAGTGGAATTGTTCTGAATAATCAAAAAGCTGACAGGCCGAAACCTGTCAGCTTTTTTCAATCCAGCAGTGCCAGCAGCTCATCCTTCGACATTTCCAGGATGCTGCCGCCCTCATTGGACAGGACATCCAGCAGCTCGGCCTTTTTGTCCTGCAAATCGAGGATGCGTTCCTCAATGGTGTCCTTGGCGATGAGCTTGTAGACCTGGACGCACTGCCGCTGTCCGATCCGGTGCGCCCGGTCCGTGGCCTGATTCTGGGCCGCCAGATTCCACCAGGGGTCGTAGTGGATGACCACATCCGCCGCCGTCAGATTCAGACCCGTGCCGTCGGCCTTCAGGGAGATCAGAAATACCTGCGCTCCCTCGGCGTTGAAATCCTTCACAAGCCTGGCCCGCTGCTCCTTGGGGGTGGAGCCCTGTATGGTATAGGTGGTCAGTCCCAGCTCCTCCAATCTCTCCCTCAGAATGTCCAGCATAGAGGTGAACTGGGAAAACAGCAATATCTGATGCCCGTTGGCCGCCATGCCGCTGCACAGCTCCAGGCAGGCTTCCAGTTTACTGGTCTCGCCGCCGTAGTTTTCAAAGCACAGATTCGGGTCGCAGCAGACCTGCCGGAGCTGGGTCAGAGCCGCCAGGATCTTCAGCTTGCCCGTATCCGCCAGGGTGCTTTTCGCCGCATTGACGGCACTTTGGAGATGGACGGGAACGGTGTAGTCGCTCTCGTCAATGGATTAGAAATTGCGGATCAGGCTGCGGAACTGCCGGTCCCGGGTGACATCCAGCTCCTCGCCGCCGGAGAGGATGCTGTCTAAGTACAGTGCCCGGAATGCCGGGACCTTCAGCTGCCCCCTTGCCAGTTCCTTCGGTGAAAGCTGCAAAATATGGGCCATTTCTGCCAGTTTTTCATAGGAGCCGCCTGCTTCATGATCTGGCAGCACGGGACGAACACCTTCGGGAGCGGCTGGTGCGGATGGCTCAAGGCCCCGGAAATGCACAGGCGTTGCGGAAGCCGGATTCGGATCGGATGATGAACCGCTATCTGGATTTCCTATCGGTACGCTCCGGTTTGCCAAGGGCAATTGCGGTCACCATGGTTGCAGCAGGGATGGAGAGCACCACTGCAATGCTGCTGACCAGGCCCTTCAGTGCCTCCACGAGAATAAAATCGGAATTGATCAGGCTGATGACCGGTGTGCAGTACATATAATAGATCACCACCAGATTCAGACTGCTGCCCACAAAGGCCAGGATCAATGTATTTGTCATCGTTCCCATAATGTCTCTGCCGATGTTCATGCCGCTCCGGCGGAGCTGGGCGGCAGTCATGTCGGGGTTCTGGGCCTTCAGCTCAAAAAGCGACGAAACCAGAGACATACAGGTGTCCATCACCGCACCCATGGATGCAATCAGGATCCCCGCCGTCAGCAGATTATCGATGCGGAAATCCGTGTATTCCGTCACGAACAGAAGCTGCTCCACCTCCGGGGTATTCAATGTGGTGATGTTTCCCACAATACCGGTCAGCCAGGCCAGCAGTCCGGCAAATGCGGTGCAGCCGGTACAGCAGGCCGTGGCAATCAGGCTTTTTTTACAAAAGCCGTTCAGCACAACCATGGTGTAAAGAGTGGACAGCAGCACCACCATAATCGCAGCCAGAATCGCCGGAACACCGTTAATCAGCATGGGCATAAAGAGAAATACCACATTCAAAAGTGTGATAACCAGCGCCGCAATAGAGGCTGCGCCCTTGGCTCGTCCGTACAGCACGACCAGAAAGGCAAACAGTGCTGCCAGAACCATGATGATCCCGCTTCGTTCATAGGACATGATGCTGGAGGTGATGAAACCGTCGTAGCTGCCCACGATATAACGGGTGCCCACAGTTCCTTCCAAAGGTGTTGTGCGGGTCACATAATTGATTGTTTCGATGGTCTTTCCCCTGTACGGGCCTGAAAGAAGCTTCATTTGAAAGGCTTGCTTTCCAATCCGAATATAGTCGTAGTCCGGATCTGCCCCCATATTTTCCTCCAGAATGGTCACAACTTCAGCCTTGGCATATTCAAATCCCTCCGGATAATCCGCCGGCTTTGTAAAATCCAGGGCGCGGTTGAATCCAACCAGCACCACAATGTAGCAGACAAAAAACGCAATATGACACAGTAGTTTTTTCATGATGAAATCTTCTCCAAACAATCAATTCACGGAAACAGAGCCTGCACAACCCATAGATGCTGTGCAGGCTCATGCCGGTGGTTGTCAATACTTTAGATGTATCACTCGTATTACCGTGCCATGAAGCTGGTAATGATGACATAATCCAGCGTATTCACAACACCATCCAGATTAATATCGCAGTTGCTCTCGGCAGTCTGGTAGTAGGCCACAGCCACAGACAGGTCAGCCAGAGTCACAGTACCGTCATTGTTGATATCGGAAGCAGCTTCGTAGGAATAGATTACAGTATTCACCTGACCATTCACAATGAATGCCTTCACATCCTCGGAAGTCGTGCCGATATCACCGGTCAGCACATCGACGGTGTCTGCCTTGGTCAGCTCAACGGTGACGGACTCTGCCTTCACACCCTCCTTCAGCCGGAACACATACTTGACCACATCCGTTTTCTCAGTCATTTCCATGGGGTTCTGCACACCAAGGATGAAATCGGAAACACCGTTTTCGGTCTTTGCATCGGTGTAGACAGTATTACCCAGCAGGCTCTCGACACTGACCAGCTCCATCACACTTTCGTCATAGGCCAGAGCAGTCTCGAAGGCGTTTGCATTTGCAATGTTGTCGAAGGAAACGGTGTACTCGATCATGTCGCCGACCTCCTTGACCAGCAGTTCAGTGCCATCTGCGTAAGCAGCGGCGCAGTCAGCCAGGTCGCGCTTGACGCTGAAGCTGTCCAGAACATAGGGCTCGGTGGTGATGGCATCCGCAGCGGGATCATACTTGAAGGCATAGGTCACAGCATCGACCTGCTCGCTGCTGACGGTGAACATGGTGATGATCTGCTCCTTCAGGACGGAGGAACCTGCGCCGATGTCGTTGGAATTGACATCCAGGAAGGCATAATCCAGAGTCAGTGGATCACCCTCGGTGACGGTGTAATTCTTCTTTGCGTACCACTTCAGACCGCCTGCATGACCGCCGACCATGTACAGGGGAGCATCGGGCTGGATAATGACACCGTTCTCATCCTTATCGGGGTTGGCATTGGTGCCCTCCTCGGTGACGAAGCCGCGGGAGTAAACATGGTCGTGGCCCTGCAGAACCATGTCGATGTCCAGCTCTGCAAAAATGGGAGCCCAGAACTTTCTGGCAGCGATGATATCGCTGTCAACAATGTGGGAAGCGCCGGTGTACAGGGACTTGTGGAAGCCAACCACCGTCCACTGACTGTTGGCCTTGGCATCCGCAACCGCCTCGCGCAGGTAGGCTTCCTGCTGGGCTCTTGCGTTTGCATCAGACTTTGCGGCCTCCAGATTCAGGCTGATGAACTTCATGGTGCCGTAGTCGAAGCTGTAAACGATCTTACCGGCCTCCTCAGGGGCGTTGATGTGCTGGTACATCTCGTTGTTGTCATGGTTACCCTGGGTAACCGCAATCAGGCTGTTGGCGAACATATCCTGACCGCCAGTGGGGAAAGCACCGGTGTTGTTGAACAGCCACTCCCACTGTGCTTCGTTGGTGGCTCTGTCGGTGATATCGCCTGCCAGATAAACGAAGTCGGGGTTCATCTCGTTGACCTTGGCCAGGGTTGCACCCAGAGCCTCGGCATTGTCAGCGTTGGAAACCTGGGTATCGGCCAGGTAAGCAAAGGTGAAAACGGTCTCATCTCCCTGCTCCAGAGCGGTCTTAAAGGTGCCGCAGCACTCGTTGAATCCATCGCCGACCACATAGCTGTACTCCGCGCAGGCTTCCAGGCCGGTGACCACGATCTCGTGGATGTACTTGCCGCCAATACCCTGATAAGAGGTGCCTTCAAAATACTTGGTCTCTCCGCCGGCAGTCTTGGTGACTGCGATGGTGGTCTTATCCGTCTCAACCCTGGTGGTGTAGGTAACATTCACAGAGGTTGCGGCATCCTCACCAACATGGACATTCAGCTGGGCAGGAACCTTGTTTTCATCCGTCAGTGCATAGGAAACAACGGGTGCAGTCGTTTCCGCTTCCATGGGTGCCGCAGAAACGGGAGCGGCTCCCAGCATCAGAATGCAAGCCAGTGCAACAGCACAGGTCCGCTTGAATTTCTTATTGATTTTCAATTGAATTTCTCCTTTTCGTTTTGGTTATATATATATGTGCAATCACGGCGAGCACAACCACCGCAAGGAACGCAAGTGATCCCACGATATATCCAGTTTTGTTGTTTTCTTCCGGCTCCGGTGCTTTCTCACCCGTCATAAAATTGGTGTTATCTGCGCGAAGCTCGATGATGATCTCCATATTGAGCGGAACGGAAAGATATTCTCCGTCTTCAATACGGTGAAGCTTCACATCCGAAATCTTCACTGCGGATTCCCGCATGGGATCAAAGCTTCCGCTGACGGTGAATGTAGCTTCAGAAAGGGTATTATTTCCGTCAAAGCAGCCGAACCAGATCAGTCCGTTGGCTGATGTGGGGCCAACACAGTTGGCAGCTTCATTTTGGACGGTCAGAATCTGGGTATCCTGGCTGCAATAAACGCCAACATCGGTACCTGCAAATAATTCGTCGGCACGGACACAAACATCAAAGCAGTACAGCCCCGTTTCTTCATTGATATCCAGCCGCGAAACCTTCACTTCACAATCGTTCTCCAATTCCGCAGCCACAGCCCGGATCGGTGATAAAGCGATCAGCAGGGTCAAAAGAACCGCACATGTTTCACATACTATCTTTTTCGTCATCACGTAACCTCCTCTTATTGATTTTTATTTTATGGTTTCATTGTAAAATGCGCAAGCAAGCTTTTGTAAAGTTGAAATGATATTTTATTCCGGACAAGCCCAAGAGTACCAGGCAGAAATACAGAACGGTTCAAAGACCGTAAATTGCAAAAGCTGACAGGCCACAAAACCTGTCAGCTTTCTCTTATTTCTGCGGATACCCGGCCTTCTGAAGCTCGTCCTTCATGGCAGGGCGGTTTTTGTGATTGCCATACCAGTAGCCGGCGAGGTTCCGGGCGGCATCGTCCCCGTTGGGATCGGTCTTCATCTTCTCCAGATGCCGGATCAGGTGCCGGTAGTCCTTGCGCTGGAGGTGGAGTACATAGCATCCGTAAGTGTATAACGCCCCAGGAGCAGGATAACGCCTAAATCATATACCGCTTTAGGCGAATGTCTTTCCCGTTAGGCAAATGATGCTCTAAATCTCCTCCCCTTAATTATATCATTATACTTGTATTATCTCATCGTTAATGATATAATGCATTTCAGAAAGGAGCTGATGCTATGGAACGACTGACGAAGTATCTCGGCACCATGTTCGGTACCGCCATGTTTTTGGAAGAATATCATTCCCATGATTCCCTGCCCATGTATCTGGCAGATCAATATCAGCTGCTCCGCCTTCAGGTGGGTGCGGATGCGTATATCCTGGCAAAGCCCAGGGATACCATTAAAATCAATATCACCACACTGAAAAAGCAGTGCGCCCAGATCAAAAAATACACCGGCCTGATGCCGGTGCTGGTGCTTGAGAATCTGCGGCTGGCCCAGCGCAAC
>JBGVNV010000009.1:0-6392 GCA_045125955.1 Faecousia sp. | reverse complement strand
CCCCCCCCCCCCCCCCCCCCCCCCCCCTACACTGTTGAACCATTACTGGTTTATTATACCATGTCTCCCGGCTCCATGGCAAGCTGTGGCTGACCTTAAATCTCAGCGCAGATTTGGCACTTTATTCAGGGCCAGATGGGTGTATAATAGGAGCATCCCAACTTTTGAAAGGCAGATCGATATGTACGAAGCTATCACAAAACAGACCCAGACCGTCCTTATGGAGTTGCTGGACCAGGCAAAGCTGAAGCCCGGTTCCCTGCTGGTCCTCGGCTGCTCCTCCAGCGAGATGGTGGGCCAGCGCATCGGCAAGGGCTCCTCCATGGAGGCGGCCCAGGCGGCCTTCCGGGGCCTGTACCCCATGCTGCAGGAGCGGGGCATCCACCTGGCGGTCCAGTGCTGCGAGCACCTGAACCGGGCTCTGATCCTGGAGCGGTCCGTGGCCGAGGCACGGGGCTACGAGATCGTCAGCGTCATGCCCCAGCCCCACGCCGGCGGCAGCATGGCCGTAACCGCCTGGAACGCATTCGCAGACCCCGTGGCCGTGGAGACCATCCGGGCCGACGCAGGCATCGACATCGGCGGCACCCTCATCGGCATGCACCTGCGGCGTGTGGCGGTCCCTGTCCGCACCAGTCTGGACCACATCGGCGAGGCCATCGTCCTGTGCGCCCGGACCCGCCCCAAATACATCGGCGGCCCCAGAGCAATTTATCCGGAGTAAAATGCAGGGCCTGTTGCAAAATGCAACAGGCCCTGAGCGCGTGTAAAAACTCCACGTCATTCCGAGCCAGTGCGCACACTGGCGTGGGAATCCCGTAGATAGAAGTAAAAGCCCACGAAAACTGGGTGAAAAAGTTATGGGATTGCCACGTCGGGCTACGCCCTCCTCGCAATGACGTGCTTTTTTGACAGCCTGGCAGGGCCTGTTGCATTTTGCAACAGGCCTTTTTTTACATTTCCTCCAGAATTTCCGCCGCGAATTCGTCCAGGTCCTCCGGCACGCCCTGCTTGAGGACGCCGCACTTGGGGCAGGAGAGGACCGTCATGAGCTTGCGCTCCTTTTTCAGGAACTGCTGCTGGAAATTCCACAGCACGATGCTGTCCCAGATCTTCTTGGGCGTGGGCGGGATGCCCACATGGTGGTCGAGGATCATGGCGTGGTTCCAGTCGAACCGGCACAGGGAATAGGTGCCGTCGGAATTGATGCACATTTCGTAGAACACATAGGGGCACACCTGTACCTCCCGGGAAACGCCGCCCAGCATATTCACGCCCTCGTCAAAGTCCACCTTCATGTCGTTGAACTTGGGCCAGTATTCGATGGTCCGCTCCACGGAAATGCCGTCGGTGATGCCGCCGAAGGTCCGGTAAAATTGCTCCTCCTGCTGAGGGGTCAGGATGTCGCCGTTGATCTTGATGTTCATTTCGCAGTTCTTCCTGTGGTCGTAGAAGAAGGCGATGTTGTCCACAAACTGCTGATAATCCATTTTATGGCCGGAAAAATCCCGGTACTGCTCGGCGTTGACGCCCTCCACGGAGATGTTCAGCCGGTCCAGGCCCGCGTCGATGATCTCCAGGCTCCGCTCCGGGGTCAGCAGGGATGCATTGGTGGTGGTGTCCACCCGCTCAACCTTCGGCGACTGCTTGGCGTAGCGGACCATGTCCGCGAACCGGGGATTGACCAGGGGCTCACCCTCCTTGTACAGTCGGATGACCCGGATGGGGTCGGGGAATTCCTTCAACGAATCGATGATGCCCTTGTACACCTCAAAATCCATGGGCCCGTGTCCCCGGCCGCGGGTCTTCTTCATCAGCTCGAGGTTGCCCGACGGGCAGAATTTGCACCGGAAATTACAGGTATCGCAGGGATCGATGTAGATGACATAAGGAGTCCGCAGGGGCAGGGCCTTTTTCAGCTCCAGCCGGTCGTGGATGTCGATGCGGGGAATGTGCTTGGCGCGCATGGCGGTTACCTCCCGGTTTCGTTTGGACCATGATAGCACAGCCCGCCGGAAAAATCCACCCCATTCCGAAAGCCCGACACTCTTGTTGACAAAGCCGGGGGATTATGGTAAAGTTATATTGGATTTATATGATTTTCACATGCCGTTACAGTTGAAAATTATAAAAAATCCACAAAAATACGCAAGGAGGAAAACAATGAGAAACGCAATCAAGAGACTGCTGGCTTTCGTGCTGGCAGCAGCCATGGTTCTCTCTCTGGCTCCCGCCAGTGTCCGCGCTGCGGAGGTTGAGAATCTGGCCCTGAACCGTCCTGCCACCTGCAGCAATGTGGAAGCAGGCACCAGCTTCACCGCCGACAAGGCTGTCGACGGCAGCACCACCACCCGTTGGGCTACCGACGTGGGTGTCGTCAACCCCTGGATCGAGATCGATCTGGATGACGGCTCCGTTCTGAAGCAGTTCAACATCATGTTCGAGCGCGCCGACCAGAACCAGAACATCCTGGACTTCATCATCGAGGCCGAGATCAACGGTGCCTGGGAGACCATCTACGATTACGAGGGCGGCAGACCCGCCCAGCGGCTGAAGATCGTCCTGCCCGAGGCCGTCACCGCCGACAAGATGAAGCTGACCATCACCCAGTACGACGGCGGTACTTCCAACTGGGCTTCCGTCTCCATCTGGGAGATCGAGGCCTACAGTGCCGAGTTCAAGAGCCTGAACGATGTGGCCGGTGAGCTGTCCGCTCTGGCCGACACCGTCGTCGACGGCGACACCCTGGAGATCCCCGAGTTCGCCGGTCTGACCCTGGAGCTGAACGGCGCAGACTTCGAGGAGATCATCGGCAAGGACCTGACCGTCCACAAGCCCCTGACCGACAAGACCGTCAACGTCTCCTTCCTGGTCAGCGACGGCGAGAACTCCACCCTGACCGCCGACATTCCCTTCGTCGTCAAGGGTCTGTATGAGCAGGCCGAGGGCATGAACACCAAGCCCCAGGTCATTCCCGAGATCCAGGAGTGGTACTCCGAGTCTACCGAGAAGCTGGCCATTGCCGATGTGACCCGCGTCACCTATGACAATGCTGAGCTGAAGGCTGTTGTCGACGAGTTCGTTGCCGACTACGAGGCTTTCACCGGCATCAAGCTGGAGGCTTCCGAGGGCGAGGCTCAGGCCAATGCCTTTAACTTCTCCCTGAAGGCTCCCGACGAGAAGCTGGGCGACGAGGGCTACACCATGGAGATCCTCGCTGACCGCATCAACGTCGCTTCCGTCTCCACCACCGGCAACATGTACGGCATGCAGACCATCCTGCAGATGGTGAAGCTGGACGCCGAGGGCTTCGCCATCGGTCAGATGCGCGACTACCCCCGCTTCCCCGTCCGCGGCCTGCTGCTGGATATGGCCCGTAAGCCCATCGCCATGACCATGGTCGGCTACATCAGCCGCACCATGCGTTACTACAAGATGAACGACCTGCAGCTGCACCTGAACGACAACTACATTTGGCTGGAGGACTACGGCACCTACGCCAATGAGGACAACGGCTTCAACGCTTACGAGGCCTTCCGTCTGGAGAGCAGCCTGACCAACGACGCCGGCGAGGATCCCACCGCTGAGGATTACTTCGTCACCAAGGACGAGATGCGCGAGTTCATCCAGAGCGAGCGCGTCCTGGGCATGAACATCGTCCCCGAGATCGACGTCCCCGCCCACGCCATGGCCTTCACCAAGGTCTGGCCCGAGCTCTCCATCGACAATGAGATGCGCAACGGCCACACCCTGATCGACCACTTCGATCTGCGTATGCCCGCTGCCATCGCCAAGATCAAGGAGATCTTCGACGACTACACCCGCGGCGAGAACCCTACCTTCGACGCTGAGACCACCGTCCACATCGGCGCTGACGAGTTCTACCTGTCCGGTACCAACTACCGCCAGTTCTTCAATGAGATGGTTCCCTACATCAAGGAGACCAACACCATCCGTCTGTGGGGCTCCCTGACCTACATGAATGACAACAACCAGACCAAGATCATTCCCGAGGCCATTGAGAATGTCCAGATGAACCTGTGGAGTGCCGGCTGGGCCAACTTCCAGGATATGTTCGACATGGGCTTCCAGCTCATCAACACCATCGACACCTACGGCTACATGGTCCCCAACGGCAACGGCAACAAGGGTGCCTACGGCGACTACCTGAACCTGGACAGCGTGTTCAGCAGCTTCAAGCCCAACCAGGTCGGCGGCATTACCCTGCCTGCCTCCGATGACCAGATCCTGGGCGCAGCCTTCGCCATCTGGAACGACAACATTGACCGCAAGTCCAGCGGCCTGACCGAGTCCGATATCTTCGTCCGTTTCTTCAACGCTCTGCCCCTGTACGCCGAGAAGACCTGGGCCCCCACCGGCCAGGAGAAGGGCAGTGCTGCCGCCATCACCAAGCTCTCCGGCAAGATCGGCATCGCCCCCAACACCAACCCCTACTTCGAGATCGAGGCCCAGGGCGCGACCCGCGCTGACTACGCCTTCGAGACCATGGCCGACGCCTCCGGCAACGGCTTCGACCTGATTCCCGGCACCGCTTCCGTTGCTGAGGGTGTCCTGACCCTGACCGGCGGCAACAGCTACGTCGGCACTCCCATCCAGAAGGTCGGCAACCTGAACAGCCTGTCCTTCGACATCACCCTGACCGAGGAAGCCCAGCCCGGCATGATCCTCTTCGAGACCACTCCCGAGTACTACACCCACGACATCCGCATCATGGACGACGGCACTCTGGGCTTCACCCGTGAGCTGCACGACTACTCCTTCGGCTATACCCTGCCCGTCGGCGAGACCGTCTCCCTGAAGATCGTTGCCGAGCAGCAGGTGACCACCCTGTTTGTCAACGGCCAGCAGTTCGCCACCGCCACCGGTAAGTTCGTCCACGACGGCGTTGTGAAGAAGTCCGGCATCGCCCATGCCACCTTCGCCCTGCCCCTGGAGCGCATCGGCTCCGAGACCAACGCCATCAAGGCCGTCATCGACAATGTCCGCCTGGATAAGGTCATTGTCAAGGATTACAGCGACGATTCCCGTGACATCCCCGTTGAGGTCCTGACCGCCACCGCCGGTGACTGGCAGACCGGCTACGAGGCCACCGAGGGTCCCGCCGAGCTGGTCCTGGACGGTGACCCCAGTACCATCTGGCACACCGACTGGTACGGCACCTCCCGCGCCAACCACTGGATCCAGTTCGAGCTGAGCGAGGATTACGTGGTCGACGGCCTGCGCTACCTGCCTCGTGAGGGCAGCAGCAACGGCATCATCACCCAGTACGAGATCCAGATCTCCAACGACGGTGAGAACTTCGAGACCATTGCCTCCGGCAACTGGGCCAGCAACAAGTCCTGGAAGGCTGCTGAGTTCGGCGGCGTCCGGGCCAAGTACGTCCGTCTGGTGGCTGTCGATGCCGTCACCGACAACTCCTACGTCTTCGCCTCCGCCGCTGAGATCCGTCTGACCGGCGAGGCGTACACCGAGCCTCCCGTTGTCAACCCCTTCACCGACGTTCCCGAGGGCATCTTCTACTACGAGCCCGTCCTGTGGGCTGTTGAGAAGGGCATCACCACCGGTGCAACTGAGACCACCTTCAACCCCAATGGTGAGTGCCAGCGTGCCCAGGTCGTCACCTTCTTGTGGCGTGCCGCAGGCTCCCCCGAGCCCACCAGCACCACCAATCCCTTCACCGATGTGACGGAGTCCGACTTCTACTACAAGGCCGTCCTGTGGGCCGTGGAGAAGGGCATCACCAACGGCCTGACCGCTGATACCTTCGGTCCCTTCGCTCTGTGCAACCGCGCTCAGGTTGTCACCTTCCTGTGGCGTGCCATGGGCAGCCCCGAATCCACCGCTGAGGTGGCCTTCACCGATGTGGTTCCCGGCCAGTTCTACAGCACTGCCGTGGCATGGGCCGTCGAGAATGGCATCACCAACGGCATCTCTGCCACCGAGTTCGGTGTCGGCGGTACCTGCAACCGCGCTCAGGTCGTCACCTTCCTGTACCGCACCTACAATAAGTAAGTGCTGCGTGCAGAGGGCTGAGTTCTGAGTGATCTAACCTAATCGCGACAGCCCTGTCCGGGTTTCCGGGCAGGGCTGTTTTTTCATTGTTAAATTGTAGGGGCGATTCAAGAATCGCCCGCCGCCCCAACGGGGCGGTAAAATTCCCTCCCCCGGGGGGCAATGTCATCAACTGAAGGATTCCATTTCAAAGTGTCAAAAAGGCACTGCGATAATTGTACAAAATACCACTTGACAAATCGAAAAACGCCTAAAAATCAAGATGTATTCTTGCTTTTGAGGTGAAACTGATGAAATCCTCCGTTATTTATCTTGAAATTGTTCGTTATATCCACTACATTATCTTCAGTGACTACTAC
>JBGVNV010000008.1:0-7997 GCA_045125955.1 Faecousia sp. | reverse complement strand
TTCTTCGCAAGCTAATATGACATTTATGAATAAAAAGAAATAAAAAGACCCCGTCTTGGCGACCCAGGGGCCGCAGGGGTCCCCAATGACGTGTATTATTTCAAATCAGTAGGGATAGATGCCCAGGTACTTCTCCAGGGAGGCCATCTTCAGGCTGACGCAGAAGACGCGCATGGCGATCTCCAGCTCCTCGATGGGGGGCAGGCTGGGGGCGATGCGGATCATGGAGTCGTGGGGATCCACGCCGTAGGGATAGGTGGCACCGGCATCGGTCATGACGACACCGGCCTGGCGGCACAGCTCCAGAGTCCGGCGGGCGGTGCCGGGCATGGCGGCGACACAGATGAAGTAACCGCCGGTGGGGTGGTGCCAGTGGGCGATACCTCGGTTGGTGACCTCCTGGCGGAGGATCTTCAGGCACATCTCAAACTTGGGGGCCATGATGGCGGCGTGGCGCTTCATGATCTCCAGGGTGTGCTCGCGGTTTTGCAGATACTTGACATGGCGCAGCTGGTTGATCTTGTCGTAGGAGATCATCTGGGCGGAGATCAGCTTGGTCATGTACTTGATGTTCTCCTCGGAGGAGGCCATGACGGACATACCGGCACCGGGGAAGGTGATCTTGCTGGTGGAGGCGAACTCAAAGACCATGTTGGGGCGACCGGCCTCGGCGCACATGGAGATGATATCGGGGAAGTCCACGAACTCATCCACAAACTCATGGACGCAGTAGGCGTTGTCCCACATGATGACAAAGTCAGGAGCGGCGGGCTTCAGATTGGCGAAGCGCTTGTAGGTCAGCTCGTCGTAGCAGTAGCCCTGGGGGTTGGAGAACTTGGGCACGCACCAGATACCCTTGACCATGGGATCACGGACCAGATCCTCGACCACGTCCATATCGGGGCCGTAGGGCTTCATGGGCACGGTGATCAGCTCAAAGCCGAAGCTCTCGGTGATGCGGAAGTGGCGGTCATAGCCGGGGGAGGGGCACAGGAACTTGATGCGCCGCTCCTTGGACCAGGGGCGGGGGGAATCCTTCAGACCGTGGGTGTAGGCCCAGGAGATCAGGTCATGCATCAGAGACAGGGAAGCGTTGCCGCCAACGAAGGTCTGCTCGGGCTTGCAGCCCAGAACATCGGCCCAGTATTCACGGGCGCAGCGCAGACCTGCCAGCTCGCCGTAGTTGCGGGCATCATTGCCATTGATGATGCACTCGGTGGGGTCCGTCAGGATGGTCAGAATGTCGCTGACCGCATCAAGCTGGAGCTTGCTGGGCTTGCCTCTGGACATATCCAGCTTCAGGCCCATGCCCTTGAGTTCCTCGTAGCGGTTTACCATATTATTGTATTCTTTTCTCAGCTCGTCACGGCTGCGGCATGCGTAAGTTGCCATATTGACATCATCCTTTCCGGGAAATTCATTTTGATGGGGCTTATTATAGTCCAAACCCGCAAAAAATGCAAGTCTGGAAGGGGTCGAAATTCATTTTTGGGAATCTTTGTTTCCCTTGCACAAAACTTCCAGAGTTGTGTATACAATTTTCGTGAAATTCACAGCTTGTATTTTATATAGTGTTCGCATAAAATTCTAATGAGAATTGTTAAATATTCCGTCTTTTTCGCCCGAACCGAAGCCGACTGCCTGTGCAATTTTTCGTTTTCCGGTTCGGATTTTCTATTTGAAAGGATTCAGAGCATGAACCATATTACGGACCTCCCTGCAATTTTCGGCAGTGACGTTTTCAATGAGACCGTCATGCGCCAGCGGCTCGCGCCGGAAGTGTTCCTGGCCTGGCGCGACTGTGTCACCGGCGGTACGCCCCTGCCCCTGGATGTGGCGAACCACATCGCCGATGCCATGAAGCTTTGGGCTACTGAGAAGGGTGCCACCCACTATACCCACTGGTTCCAGCCCATGACTGGCATCACCGCAGAGAAGCACGACTCCTTCCTGACCCCCGTTGGCGGCGGCAAGGTCATCATGGAATTCTCCGGCAAGGGGCTGGTCCGGGGCGAGCCCGACGCGAGCTCCTTCCCCTCCGGCGGTCTGCGGGCCACCTTTGAGGCCAGAGGCTACACCGCCTGGGACCCCACCTCCTTTGCCTTTGTCAAGGACGGCTCCTTGTTTATCCCCACCTGCTTCTTCAGCTACACCGGCGCGGCCCTGGATAAGAAGACCCCTCTGCTGCGCTCCATCGACGAGGTCAGCCGGGAGGCCATGCGCATCCTGCGGCTCTTCGGTGACGTCGAAAGCAAGCGCATCGTCCCCTGTGTGGGCCCGGAGCAGGAGTATTTCCTGATCCCCCGTGACCTGTACGCCCAGCGGCCCGACCTGCGGCTGACCGGCCGGACCCTCTTCGGTGCTCCCGCACCCAAGGGCCAGGAGCTGGATGACCACTATTTCGGCACCATCCGCACCCGCGTTTCCACCTACATGAAGGACCTGGACGAGCAGCTCTGGCGGCTGGGTGTCCTCTCCAAGACCAAGCACAACGAGGCCGCTCCCGCCCAGCACGAGATGGCTCCCATCTTCTCCGATGCCAACTCTGCCTGTGACTCCAATCAGCTGGTCATGGAGATCATGAAAAAGTGCGCCGCCAAGCATAACCTGGTGTGCCTGCTCCACGAGAAGCCCTTCAACGGCATCACCGGCTCCGGCAAGCACAACAACTACTCCCTGTCCACGGACACGGGCAAGAATCTGTTCAGCCCCGGCAAGACCCCCATGCAGAACGCCCAGTTCCTGCTGTTCCTGGCGGCCTTCCTGAAGGGCGTGGACGAGTATCAGGACTGGCTCCGCTGTACCGCCGCCACCGCCGGCAACGACCATCGTCTGGGTGCGGACGAAGCACCCCCCGCCATCATCTCCGTGTTCCTGGGCGATGACCTGAACGCCGTCGTGGACTCCATCATTGAGGGCAGCGACTATCAGGGTCCCGTCAAGAGCTATATGCGCGTGGGCGTGGACGTTCTGCCCAACATCCCCCGGGACACCACCGACCGCAACCGTACCTCTCCCGTTGCTTTCACCGGCAACAAGTTCGAGTTCCGTATGATCGGTGCCAGCCAGTCCGTGGCGGACCCCAACATTGTGCTCAACACCATCATGGCCGAGGAGTTGGGTCTCTTTGCCGATGAGCTGGAGAAGGCCGAGGATTTCGATGCCGCCCTCCATGAGCTGGTCGTCCGGGAGTTCCGGGCCCACAAGCGGGTCATTTTTGACGGCAATGGCTATTCCGAGGACTGGAAGAAGGAGGCCGCCAAGCGGGGCCTGAGCAATCTGGCTACCACCCCCGAGGCCATGGCCAGCTTCCTGAGCCAGAAGAACATCGAGCTCGTTACCAAGCACCGGATCTTCACCGAGGCCGAGTTCCGGGCCCGCTGTGAGATCCAGCTGGAGACCTACATCAAGACCATCAACATCGAGGCCCTGACCGCCATCGACATGATCCGCCATCAGATCCTGCCCGCCGCCATGGGCTACACCGAGAAGCTGACCCGGGGCATCCTGAACAAGCAGCAGATCGGCCTGCCCAAGAAGGCGGAGATGCGTCTGGCCAAGCGGCTCAGCGATGCCTGCGACAAGCTCTTCGATGCCTGCGAGCAGCTTGCCGAGGACCTGAAGAAGGTCCCCGCCGACACCGGCAAGGCCGCGGCCTACTACGGCTCCGTCATCGTGGGCGACATGAACCGCGCCAGAGAGCAGGCGGATATCTTGGAGGCCAACACCGACAAGAGCCTGTGGCCCTATCCCACCTATTCCGATCTTCTGTTCTATTGATTTTCAAAGCGGACCTCTTCGGAGGTCCGCTTTTTCTCTTGACAAATGTGTATCTACTGTATATACTGAGCATATACAGAAAGGAGGGGTATCGTGCTGATTTTGATCGACAACAAAAGCGGCGCGCCCATCTATGACCAGATCTTCAACCAGATCAAGGGGCATATTTTAAGCGGCGAGCTGACGCAGGACGAGGCCCTGCCCAGCATCCGAGGTCTTGCCAAGGACCTGCGCATCAGCGTCATCACCACCAAGCGGGCCTACGAGGAGCTGGAGCGGGCGGGCTTCATCTACACCGTCCCCGGCAAGGGCAGCTTCGTGGCGGCGAAGAATAACGAGCTCCTCCGGGAGGAGCATCTGAAAAAAATCGAAGAACATATGACTGCCATCGCCGATCTGGCCAGGGGCGCGGGCCTCGGCAGGGGAGAGGTCCTCGAAATGTGGGACCTCATTTGGGAGGAAACGAAATGAACGCCATTGAAATCAAGTATTTGACCAAGAATTATTCGGGATTTTCCCTGGAAAATCTGAACCTGACCCTGCCCAGCGGGTGCATCATGGGCCTGGTGGGCGAAAACGGTGCGGGTAAATCCACCACCATCCGCATGATCCTGGGCCTGACCCGCCCGGACAGGGGCGAGATCACCGTCTTCGGGAAGAAGATGGATCAGGAGCTGAAGCAGAAGATCGGCGTGGTCCTGGACGAGCCCGGCTATCCCAACTGTATGAATGCCCGACAGATCGGTAATATGCTCGCGGGTATTTATATGGCCTGGGAAAAGGAGACCTTTGCCGGCTATCTGGAAAAGCTGAACATTCCGGAAAACAAGCCCTTCAAGGATTTTTCCAAGGGCATGAAGATGAAGCTCTGCCTTGCTGCTGCCCTGAGCCATGGGGCAAAGCTGCTGATCCTGGACGAGGCCACCTCCGGCCTGGACCCGGTGGTGCGGGATGATATCCTGGACATCCTCAACGATTTTACCCGGGACGAGGGAAATTCCGTCCTGATCTCCAGTCACATCGTATCCGATTTGGAGAAGATCTGCGACTACATCGCCTTCCTCCACCGGGGAAAGCTCATGCTCTGCCAGGAGAAGGACGAGCTGCTGAACGAATACGCCTTTGTCCAGGGAAGCCGGGAGGAGATCGATGCCATCGATCCCATCGGCCGCCGGGATGGCAGGTTCGGCACCGAGGCCATCGTCCGCAGGTCGGATGTGCCCGCGGGCATGAAGACCAGCCCCATCACCATCGAGGAGCTGTTCATTTTCATGGCAAAGGAGGAGAAATGATGAAAGCACTCATTTATAAAGACCTGCTGGCGGTCTGGAAATACTGCCGGACCCACATTTTCATGTGTGCGGCCTTTCTGCTCTCCTCTGTTTTCGTGGAGGAATATAGCTTTCTGCAGATGTACCCCCTGATCTTCATGGGCATGCTGGTGAACACCCTCATCGCTTATGACGAGCGGGACAAGTGGGACCGGCAGGTGCTGACCATGCCCGTGACCCGGAAGCAGTATGTTTCCGCCAAGTATCTGACGGGACTGATCTTACAGGGCGTGGTGCTGGTGCTGACGGCCTTGGCCCACTGGCTCCAGCTCCATCTGGCGGGGAGCCTTGTTTGGGATGCCTTCTGGGTGGATATTTCCATGCTGGTGGTCCTGGCGGTTTCTGCCCCTTCGCTGATTTTGCCCTTCATTTTCAAGAACGGCAGTGAGAAGGGCAGACTGGCCTACGTGATCGTCTTCGGTACGCTGTTCGCATTGGTCGCCGCCGGTGGTATCGTTCTGGACAAGCTCGGCATGGTCGTGGAGCTGACGGAGCTTCCCATGGGCATTGTTTCCGTGGTGGCGGCGGTGGTGCTGTACCCCTCAAGCTGGGCCCTGTCCGTCCATTGGTACGCCAAGCGGGAGTTTTGAGTCGAATAGAATCACGTCATTGCGAGCCAGTGCGCACACTGGCGTGGCAATCTCCGAAGTGGTGCGAAAGTCTGAGGAGATCGCCACGGCCTTTGGCCTCGCGATGACGTGTTCTTTTTTACTTTTCTGCCACTGCAGCATTGCATTTTTTGCAGATAAGCGGTACAATAATACCAATCTCAATTTGGAGGTAACCAATTATGCTGGACTTCATTCGTATTGCCTGTGCCGTGCCCGATGTGGCAGTGGCCAATGTCAAACACAACGCAGAGCAAATTGTTAAGTATATCGCCCAGGCGGACGAGCAGGGCGTGGACCTGCTGGTATTCCCGGAGCTGGCCCTCACCGGCGCGAGCTGCATGGACTTGTTCTTTGAGGATGCCCTGCACGCCGCTGTCCGCAAGGGCATGAAGCAGATCGTGGATTGCTCTAAGGAGCATCCTGAGATGACCGTTGTGGTGGGTCTGCCCGTCCGCGTTGGTATGCAGATGTTCAACTGCGCCGCAGTCCTCAAGGCGGGTGACATCCCCAATCTCGCAATCAAGGATAACCTGACTGCTGACGAACGCCGCTGGTTTACGCCCAGCAGTGCGGACGAGGAGCCTTATATCACCAGTCAGTATTTCGGTGTGGAGGAAGACTACGGCCTGACCATGGGCAGTGGTCTTTATGAGCTGGGCGAGGACCGTATTTTTGGCATTGCCTTTGGTTCTGACCTGTACAGCCCCGCACGCAAGGCATCCGACCTGGCTCTGGGCGGTGCGGAGGTCATCGTCCATCTGGCCGCCGAGCCTGAGATCGTGGGCAGCCGCTCCCGCCGGGAGAAGCTCATTCGGGAGCAGTCCGATGTGCTGAACTGTGTTTCCGTCTACTGCTCCGCCGGCGTGATGGAGTCCACCCAGGACGGCGTGTACTGCGGCCACAGCATCATCGCCGAGAACGGCGTGATCCTGGCTGAAAATGAAAATCTGACCGACAGCGGCTACCTGCTGGTCATGGACTGCGATCTGGGCAAGGTCCGGGCCCTGCGCAATCGCAATGACCTGTTCCGCTCTGCCAAAAATGCAGCTGTTGAGATTGGCTGTGAGTTTGTTTCCGATGGCGAGCTCCGCTCCGACGGCACCCTCTACCACCTGAACAAGCTGCCCTTCATCCCCGAGACCAAGGCCGAGCGGGATGCATACTGCCGGGAGGTCTTCCAGATCCAGGTTTCCGGCCTGAAGCGTCGCCTGAAGGCCATCAACTGCAACCCTGTCCTGGGCATCTCCGGCGGTCTGGACTCCACCCTGGCTCTGCTGGTTGCGGTGGAGGCCGTACGTCAGCTGGGCCGCGAGAGCTCCACCGTCTACGGCATCACGCTGCCCTGCTTCGGCACCTCTGACCGCACTTACAACAACGCCTGGGACCTGATGAAGAAGCTGGGCATCACCAGCCACGAGATCTCCATCAAGAATGCCGTCACCCAGCATTTCCTGGACATCGGCCATGACCCCGAGAACCGCAACACCACCTACGAAAACGGTCAGGCCCGGGAGCGGACCCAGATCCTGATGGACTACTCCTCCACCGTCAACGGTATTGTTGTCGGCACCGGTGACCTGAGCGAGCTGGCCCTGGGCTGGTGCACCTACAACGGCGACCACATGAGCATGTACGGTGTCAACGGCTCCGTGCCCAAGAGCCTCATCCGCTGGATCGTGGAGGCCGTAGCCGACATGCCCGCCTTCGCCCCCGCCAAGGAGACCCTGATGGACGTTCTCGACACCCCCATCAGCCCCGAGCTCCTGCCTCCCGATGCCAAGGGCCAGATCGCCCAGCAGACCGAGGATATCGTGGGTCCCTATGCCCTCCACGACTTCTTCATCTACCATGTGCTCCGCTACGGCTTCGGACCGAAGAAGATCTATACCCTGGCTTGCCGCGCCTTTGCCAACGATTTCGATGCCGCCACCGTCAAGAAGTGGCTGACCAGCTTCTACCGCCGGTTCTTCACCCAGCAGATCAAGCGTTCCTGCCAGCCCGACGGCGTCAAGGCCCTGCCCGTGAGCCTGAGCCCCAGAACCGACTGGAGAATGCCCAGCGAGGCCAGCTACATGATGTGGATGGCCGAGATCGAGGAGCTTTGAAAACGCAAAATGATTCGGAATCTCTGATATGTATTGATGCGGGACATCCTTCCAAGAGGGTGTCCCGCATTTTGATGTTACCGCGTAGGGGGGCACCATGCGGGCGGCCCAAACCCCCACCCACAGGGGTGTGGGGGGGTTGGGTGTGTTTAATCGGCTGGTTCTGCCCC
>JBGVNV010000007.1:0-29002 GCA_045125955.1 Faecousia sp. | reverse complement strand
AGATGGCTGTGGACGATGCGGTATTCGGGATGCTCCCGGAAGAAGCGGTCCAGCGCACCGAGATAGCTGCGGCTGAAGGGGTTCAGGTTGGGAAGCCGGTAAATTTTACCGCCCAGGGCCTCGATCTCATCGTCATAATCCGCCCGGAAATCCCGGTGGGTCAGAAAATCGAACTGGACCTTCGTCCGGTCGATGGCCCGATAGTAGTTCATCAACATCGTCTCCAGGCCGCCCCGGCCCATATAGGTGACGACGTGCAAAATTCGAATCGGCATGGCAAGACTCCTTAAAAATATCCCCAGGTACTGTGCATCTGAATGTAGAAGAAGCCCAGATAGCATGCGATCATCAGCACCGTAATAAATCGGGCAGATTCCCGTTCGAAGACTGTGTCAATAATCCAGGGGAGCGACATGTATCCATATAATGTGGTGTAAATGGGCAGACGGCCCACATAAATTCCGGAAGTAACCATGCTGACGAGATAAATGGCCATTGTGATCATGGACGCATTCACGCAGAGGTTCATCACCGGGTTATTTTCCCGAATAATATATTTCCGCCCGAACAGTGCCACCAGCGCCGGGACCGAGTAGACCAGCACGCGGATGGGGTTGGTTCCGTCATCCACAGTCCAAATCTCATCGGTCATGGTGGTACTGTACTGGGTATCTGCCAGCATGTCATTGGCCATTGGCATCAGCTTGTCGATGAAGGGCATGACAGCCGCCACACCCACGATCATCAGAAGCGTCTTCTTGTTCATTGCCGGTCCGGCCATCACGTAAGCCAGGGGCAGCATCAGAATCGCAGAGCCGTGGATCTGAGCGGCCAGGAGGACAACGGCAGAATATGCAGCATATTTGCGTCTGAGCAGCAGTCCGGTCGCCCCGAAGATCATCGTTACCGCAATGAACTGGCGCATACCATTGAACATCCAGGAGAGGTAGTCCGTGGATACCACAAACAGGAAAACGCTGATCCAGTAGCTCGGCGAATACTTCCGGAACACCAGTGCAATACAAAGCATCTGAAATGCGGCAATTATCAGAAAAAATACCCGATAATCTGTAACACCCAGCGATTTGATCAACGTCATCAGAACCAGAAATCCCGGATCCTTCGTATCAGCATTCAATAAACCGAACAGGTCGGAGAGGCTTGCAGATGCACTGCGAAATTGTAGCCGATAAGCATATGTATCACCGATATTAATACGAAAACCCGCCCAAAAAATGAGGGGAAGCACCAGGAGAACGGCGCTGAAGCTATACCAATTTTCCTTTCTCTCTCCGCAGACGATCTCCTGCCGCAGCGGCATCATTCTCAGTAAGAGTCCGGCAGTTATCAGCCAGAGCAGCGGAAGCAGATGACCCTTGCCATCCAATGTAAACATTTTGCTTAATATATCCAGCATGTGTTAACCTCAATTTTTGTATTTGGTAAGTTCGCACCAGTTCCTGCCATTTTCAGAAAAGGTGTCTGCAAGTAGGAATCAGCAAGGCATTGACTTATCGTTCAAGAATACTGCAAAAACATACTGGTTCAAATGGCATATGCACGTTCACCAACATAGAGTAGCCCGGTCCACGTCGCAGGCCACCGGGTCGAAGAGAATTCGGTTCAGTTAAAAGCCCTATATTGAGGGAACGCCCACATGAAAGCGGTAATCCAGTATAACTGCTGAACCAGCCTGCCACCAGGATCTCTAATTGCCAAGGCATCCTATTCAGATTGAATAAGGTTTGCAGGATTGTTTGCATGGCAGCTCCTTTAAAAAGCAGATTTGTTGCTTGCTATATCTATATAATTATACATTAGCAAAAATAGAAAGTAAAGCATGGAAGATGCCCAAACATTGCAGAATATATTCAAAATAATCAATCATCTTGCTGATTTCAGAAAAACGCCCCTGTCAGGCAGTGTTGCCCGACAGGGGGTGTAACATTTCAGGTTCAGTGATAACGGATGATTGGAATCAAACCACCAGATTCGCCTGCATCCACCGTTGCATCAGCTTAGCCACATAGTGGTGTCCGGCCGCCACCAGATGGCAGTAATCCCGGTAGTACACCGCCGCATTTTCGGCGTTCCACGGGCGCAGACCGCTGGCGTGGTAGAGGTCGATGTACGGGATGTTGTAGATTTTTGCAATCTCGATCTGGTTGTTGACGTAGGTGTTGAGGTCACCCTGGGCAGGTGTGGCATGATTTCCCGTTCCCGGCGTGGGGGTGATCAGGAAGATCTGCGCCGTGGGGTATTTCTCGATTGCCAGCTCGATGCACTTGCGCACCGCGCCGCACAGGGTCGTGGGATCGCCGGTGGGCGTCGCGTCGGTGGGATTGCCCATCTCCAGATGCCGCTCGTTGATACCAGCCATGAAGGATACGATGTCGTAGCCAGCCGGGGCGTTGGTCAGCTTGTCGATGATGTTGTTTGCGCCGTATCCGGCGGAACCAGAACCCTTGAAATAGCCACTGCCGCCCACCGCATAGCTGGTCACTTCCATGCCCAGGTTGTCGGCGATGTAGTTGTAATACTTGTCCAGACCGTCCGTGTTGGGCTGGGAAATGGAGTCGCCGAAAACCGCCCATTTCTTACCCTTGAAGGGGTTGGTCAGGCCTGCGGCCTCCAGTGCAACCCGTGCCTCCAGGTCCATAAAAGGCAGACCGTCTGCTCCGTAAATACCAACATTTTTCTTTGCCATTATGCATCACCTCCATTGTAGGGCAGATAGTAGTCATGGATGGTATCGCCTTCTTCCAGCTGGATCTTATCCGCATTGTTCTTCAGCGTGGTGTTGAACAGCAGATAGGCACAGCCTGCCGGGGTGGTAAAGGTCACCCATTCAACAGTGCCGTCAGTTGAAGTATATCCTTTTACATCGCCATGAGCGTATTCTTTAAGATCGGCGTTGATTCCATTGGTTTCTGCTTTTGACGGATCACCCAGAATAAGATTGTAGATCAGCGCATTTCCTGTGGAATCAGCAAAGCCGATACTACCGGCGGTAGGCGCACCGTAATAGCCGACATCTGCCGTTGCATCTGTGGTTTTTAACGAATAAACGGTGTTTTCTTTCACAGGAACTTTCGCCATGCCCCAGTTGGATGCAATGATGCCATCGAACCTGATACCGCCGCCAACAACCATCGTGTCCTTATCAAACAGGTTCTTGTAGTTGGACGTCGCAACAACAGCAACACTACATACCGCACTAAAGCCGCCGTCTGCGGTCATGGCTCCGATGGATGCCGTACCCTCGGAAATGCCAGTGACAACACCGTCAACGACTTTCGCCACGGTTTCGTCGTCAGAACTCCAAAGCACCGTCTTGTTGGTTGCATTGTCAGGCTTGACGGTTGCAGTCAGAGTGACGGTAGAGCCAGCCTGAACGGTTGCCGTAGCCTTATCCAGCGTGATGCCCGTGACAGCCACGGTAGAAGAAATGCCGGATACCTCCACGGCACAGGTTGCAGAATACTCGCCGCAGGTTGCGGTGATGGTAGCGGAGCCGTTGGCGTAGGCAGTCACCACGCCGTTGGAGACGGTCGCCACGGAGGAATTGCTGCTCGTCCATGTCAGGGTGTCGGTGGTGTCAGCCGGGGTCACGGTAGCAACGATGGTCCGCTGTCCTGCGCCGGTAAAGTTCAGTACAGGCTTATCCAGGGTGATTCCAGTGCAGGGGATCTCGTCTTCCGCCTCGACGGTGACATACATCCAGCTCAGATGTTGGGAAGAACCAGCTGCATCCTCCGCACGCTCCGCAGCAGCTTCTGCTGCTGTCTGATAACGGAAGGCATCATTGGCCATATTTGCGGCGCTGGCCGCACTGGTCCGGGCGTTTTCCATATAGATTTGCGCTGCCTCCGCAATCGCTCTGGCCGCATCCGCATGGTTGGCGGCCAGACGGGATGCGGCCACAGCATTCTCCTCCGCCCGGACGGCAGCCCCGGCGCTGGCCCGGATTTCCTCCAGCTGCTCCGGGGGGATGCTGCCGCATTCAATCTGGTCAATCTGTGCCTGCAGCTGGCCCCAAACCGGAAGCGTCGGGTCGGCCGAAAGATCCTCCCCGGTGTTTGCGCCCCTTTGGATGACCCCACACATTGCCCAGGTGGTGGGAATTACCAGTGTTCCGTTGGTACTGTAGCCCTCAATCCCCAGGTAGAGGTGTTTTCCTGCCTGCATGACCTCGTGGGCAACAATGGCAGTGTTTCCCACATTCAGGATTGACCGATATTCCTCGTCAGCATATCCGCTCTTACTGCATCGGCACACCAGATTTTTGGTCAGCCCCTCCCAGGTATCGTCATATTCAATTATAATTGGGATTCCCACCATCCCGGATGTCAGGGGTCCGGCCACCAAAGCCTGCGCATTTGCTCCGGTGACCCTCAGGGTAATACTTGTCAATCTCATCCGCTCCTTCATGATTTCGTAAAGGACTCCTCTATGCAATCATTGATTTTTTTGGCTGGCGGCCATCACGGGATCCTTTCAACCTAAAATCTAAATAAAAACGGAGTTGTACCGTTTTATGCAACTCCGTTTACCTGCCAACCCTACTCGACATCAATCCTGCATAAATATCATTTTGGAACACGAGACTCCCGGCAAACGCACTTGCGTCTGCCGGGAGTTTTTGTCCCTATTATTACGCACGGATACGAGCGCCTACATCTACTCCTTCCGCAAGATGCCTTCCACCCTCTCCGCCATCCCCGGCTATCTGGCCAGCAACGACAAGGATCAGGGTTTTTCCGTGCTGTCGATCCTGTGCAAATCCATCGGCATCACGCAATATCAGGATTTCTTTCTGCTCATCGCGGTATTCCAGATGCTCTGCATCGTCAGCACCTTCCGCAAATATTCCGAAAATTTCTGGATCAGCTTTTTTTTGTTCGTGGCTTCCACGGACTATCTTTCCTGGATGCACAACGGTATCCGCCAGTTTATCGCGGTGTCCATGATCTTCGCCGCCTTCCCCCTGCAGGTCAAGGGCAAATACTGGCGTTTTGCGCTGGTGGTCCTGCTGGCCTCTACCATCCACGGCTCGGCGCTGCTGATGCTGCCCTTCGCCTATATCATGACCGGACCTGTGCTGAACCGAAAGACATTCCTGATGATCGGCGGCGTGGCCCTGCTGATCCCTTTCATCGACAACTTCCTGCCCATGCTGGAAAATCTGCTGATGGATACCCAGTACAACGATGTGATGACCAACGGCATCTGGGAAAGCGATGACGGAACGAATCTGATCCGGGTGCTGGTATACTCGGTACCTGCGCTGGTGGCGCTTCTCGGTCGCAAATACATCCGCAGAAATACCAACCCCGTCACCAATCTGTGCATCAACGCATCCATGATCACCATGGCCATCTATCTGATCAGCTCCGTGACCTCCGGAATTTACATTGGCCGGATCCCCATCTACACCACCCTCCATGGCTATGTGGTTTTGCCATGGCTGATCGATCAGATCTTCGAAGAGCAGTCTGCCCGTTTGGTCAAAGTTTTGATGATCCTGTTTTATGCAGTGTTTCATTATTATCAGATGGCGATCGCCTGGACGCTGCTGTAACAAATTCTTCATATCCAGGTGAAAGGAGTATCGAATGTTGCGTGTACTACATATTTTGGGCGGTTTGGGTACCGGTGGAACAGAGAGCCTTATCATGAACTGGTATCGTAACATCGACCGTGAAAAGATACAATTTGACTTCCTGGTCCGCAGTAAGGATGACAACTATAAAGAGGAGATCGAGGCACTGGGGGGCAGGGTTTTTTATACTGCATCCTTTCCCCGGCATTTCCTCCGGAATTACCGGGAGACCAAAGCCATCCTGGCAAAAAAAGAATGGAATGTGATCCACGTGCATGCCAATGCGGCAATGTACATACTTCCCCTCAAACTCGCTGCAAAAATGGGATATCCATGCAGGATTACCCATAGCCACAGCGTTAAGGCACAAAATGCAGTATTCTCCTGTATCCATGCCGTAAATAGGAGGCGTTTGTCAAGATACACTACACTCTGTCTCGCCTGCTCTGATTCTGCAGGAAAATGGATGTTCGGAAATGACCGTTATGAGATTCTGAGAAATGCGGTGAATTTTGAAACGTGCCGATTTGATTCTGATGCCAGAAACGCGATCCGGCAGACATATGGAATCGAAAATAAGTTTGTCGTGGGGCATATCGGACGATTTGTGGAGGCCAAAAATCATCTCTTCTTGCTGGAGGCCTTTTCGGAATTCCGGAAGCAAAGACCCGACAGTGTTTTGATGCTGGTCGGAGACGGTGAGCTGGAAGAGACTGTCAGAGAAAAGGCGTCACAGATGGGACTGTGGGATTCCGTTATGTTTATGGGAAGACGGTCCGATGTTGGAAAGCTCCTGTCAGCGATGGACCTGTTTGTGCTGCCTTCACGTTACGAAGGTCTTGGCATCGTGCTGGTCGAAGCACAGTTCAGCGGACTGCCCTGTATCGTCAGTGAAGAAGCCTTCCAGGCGGAGGTGGAGATCACCGATCATATTGCGCGGGTTTCTCTGCAAAATGGTACATCTGCATGGACTGACCAGATGCAGCTGGACAGTCGCCCAGAGCCGGATCGGCAGATCGACGATGCCTTCGCACGAAGCAGCGGATACGATATGTGCACCGAGATCAAAAAGTTAGAAGCATACTACCTGCAAGCTGTGGGAGGGAATACACATTGAAAAAAGCAATCTCCGTTATCATGGCCGCCTACAACAGTGAAACAACTATAGCGGAAAGCATCGAATCCGTTGTTCACCAGACCTTTACGGATTGGGAATTTATCATCTGTGACGACGGCTCCAGTGACAATACCTATCGCATCATCAAGGAATATGAGGCCAGATATCCCGGGAAGATCATCGGAATCCAAAACGAGCGGAATTCCAAACTGCCCTATTCCTTAAACCACTGTCTCCAATATGCCAGCGGGCAGTATATTGCCCGCATGGATGCGGACGACCGCTGCTATCCGGATCGTCTGGAAAAGCAGTATGCTTTTTTGTCCGCGCACCCTGAGATCGATGTTGTCGGAACCGGCATGACCTGCTTTGACGGTGATCGGATCACCGGCCAACGCCTGCCGCAGGAGTCCCCTTCTTCCAGCATCATTGGCTTCGGCGTTCCTTTTTTCCATGCCACGATCATGATGAAAAAGGAGGCCTACGACAAGCTCGGCGGCTATTCGCTGAAAGACTATGTCCTTCGATGCGAGGATGTCGATCTGTGGATCAGATTCTTCGCAAACGGTTTCCGCGGCGCCAACCTGCAGGAGCCGCTGTACTACGTCCGGGAAGATATGGCGGCATCCAAGCGGCGCAATTTCAGGAACGCAATGAATGCATCCAAGACCCTGTTCCGAGGATTCCGCGAAAACGGTTATCCCGTCGCACAGTACTTGTATGTGTTGAAACCCATGATTTCCGTAATGGTTCCTCAGAGAGTCAAATATCTGATCAATCAGAAACGATGGAATTCCGGGAAATACAGCGAGTAAACAAACAAGCTGTTTTTTATTTTTGCAAAAAAGCAATGGACCGCAGGCGTATATGTATTGTTGCTGATTATCCAAAAACTTAGGGGGAGGTAAAGAAATGAAAAAAGTATCTGTTATCATGGGTATCTATAACTGTGGCCCGACTTTGCAAGAGGCTATTGATTCCATTCTCGCACAGACATATTCTAATTGGGAACTGATTTTATGTGATGACGGTTCCGGGGATAACACCTATGCCATTGCAGACGAATACCGAAGAAAGTACCCTGACCGAATTGTACTTTTGCGCAACGAAAGTAATACGGGCTTGAACCATACCCTGAATCGATGTCTCGAGGTTGCCACCGGCGATTATGTTGCCCGTATGGACGGCGATGATATTTCTTTACCTGACCGATTCGAAAAACAGGTGATGTTTTTGGACGCACATCCGGAATATACAATTGTCAGTACTCCTATGATTTTTTTTGACGAGAAGGGTGAGTGGGGCCGAAATCAACTTATTGAAGTTCCGGTCAAAAGGGATTTCATTCATCACAGTCCCGTCCACTGCCATGCCCCCTGCATGATCCGTCGGGATGCATATCTGGCGGTTGGCGGCTATACTGAAGATCCAAAAATGTTACGATTTGAGGACATAAACCTGTGGTACAAGCTCTACGCCGCAGGATACCGGGGCTATAACCTTGCTGAGCCGCTGTACATGATGCGTGACGGCCGGGAGGCCGCCGCACGCAGAAGCCTGCGCTCCCGGATGAACGGCGTCTATGTGACCTATGTGGGATTCCGGCTGTTCCGGTATCCGTGGTATATGTACCGGTTTGTGGTTCTGGATTTTATCAAGCATTTCATCAAGGGTGTCATGCCGGAAAAGCTATATCTGTTTTTCCACAAAAGAAGTGTGAACCAAAGTGTGGCCAAGGAGGAGCGGACATGAGTCTGATCAGTGTGATCGTTCCCGTATATAAAGTGGAACCGTATTTGGAAGCGTGCGTGGACAGCATCCTGGCCAGTACGCATAAGGAGCTTGAAATCATCCTGGTGGACGACGGTTCCCCGGACAATTGTCCCGCGATCTGCGACGAGTATGCCGGAAGGGATGCGCGGATCAAAGTAATCCACCAGGATAATCAGGGGATCTCCGGTGCCAGAAACGCAGGTCTGCGGCATGCTACCGGAGACTATGTCGCATTTGCCGACTCCGATGATTCTGTATCTCCAATCCTTTATGAACAGCTGGTGCGTGCTATCGAGGAAAGCGGCGCGGATATGGCCGCCTGTGAGCATTCCTCCACTCTGGCCGCCGTTTGCACTTCCCCGGAGGACGCCTGCAAACCCTATATGCTGTTTTCCGGAGCTGATGAACTGATATCCGTCCTTACCTGCGAGCACTCCATGCGCAACCGCACCTGGACGAACTGCTTCGTCTGGAACAAGCTGTATCGCAGAGAACATATCCGGTTTGAATTCCGAAAAGAATATCTGATCGGTGAGGATATCAGATTCAACTGGGATTACATGCAGAGCTGCCGTACGATGGTCGTTGTACCTTCGCCCCTGTATTTTTACCGACTGAACGAAGGCAGCATCACGGGAACCTATAAGCTCCAGTCTAAAAATCCGAAAATGGTGATAGCCGGCATCCGCAATGCCCAGGCCTGGAGCTTTATCGCCCAGAATTCCCCGGTTACCTCCCCTATTCTGATCGACTACCTCCATAACCGCGCCGTATATACCGCCCACGGTGCCCTGTGGCGCATTTTCAGCAATGGATGCGAAAAGGAGCAGCGCGCTTACGTTCGGGAAGCCCGGAACCTGGTGCGGCAGTACTGGACGATTGTGATCCGTGACAAGGAATCCTACTCTGTGTTCCTCCGTTTCATGATCTCGCTTTGCGCCAATGCGTATCCTCTTTGGGTCGTAGCAGCGAAGATCGGTGCCAGGGGTAGGGCGTGAAGAAATACCCGTTGAGGAATCTATATGAAAAAACTGCTTTTAGTTGCGAATGTGTCCAAGGAGCACATTCGCAAATTCCATATCCCTTTCATCCTTCACATGAAGGAGCTGGGCTGGCAGGTGGATGTGGCCTGCCGCCTGGATGAGCCGGTCCCGGAGTGCGATCATGCCTTCGACCTGCCCTGCGACCGCAACCCTCTCCGGGGCGGTCTGACGGAAAGCATCCGGGTCCTGCGCCGCATCGTCCGGGAAAACGGCTACGATGTGGTCCACTGCAATACCGTCACCGGTGCCATCGTGGCCCGTCTGGCCTGCGCGCCCCTGCGCAAACAGGGTGTGAAGGTCTTCTACACCTGCCATGGCATGCACTTTTTCAAGGGTGCCCCCGCTTCCCGGTGGATCGTCGGCTGGCCCATGGAGAAGCTGCTGGCCCCCATGACCGACCTGCTCATCACCATCAACGGCGAGGACCGGGACATGGCCCATAAGCACCTGGGTGCCTGCGGTGCCATTGAGAAGATCGACGGCATCGGTGTCAACCTGGACAAGTACCTCCGGGGCGTCATGACCGCCGAAGAGCGGGCCGCCTCCCGCCGCTCCCTGGGCCTTGGGGCTGAGGATTTCGTCATCACCTATGTGGCGGAGCTGATCGCCAACAAGAATCAGCAGGCCCTGCTTCAAATGCTGGACCTGATCCGCGACGAGATCCCCCAGGCGAAGCTGATGCTGGTGGGACCCGACCACGAGGACGGCAAGCTCCTGCGGCAGGCGGAGCAAATGGGGCTCTCTGACCGGGTGCTGTGCCTGGGCTGGCGCAGCGATGTGCCCAAGCTCCTGGGCTGCTCCGATCTCTATACCGCCTCCAGCCGCTCCGAAGGTCTGGGCCTGAACATCATCGAGGCCATGTGCAGCGGACTTCCCGTGGCCGCCCTGCGCAACCGGGGCCACTGTGAGCTGATCGACCATGGCCGCAACGGCTTCCTGGCAGACCAGGATGATATCCGGGGACTGGCCGATTCCGTCCTGACCCTGTACCGGGACGAGGCGCTGAGACAGCGCATCACACGGCAGGCCCAGCAGGATGTGTGCCGCTACGATACGGCCCACGTTCTGGAGCAGCTTGCCGCCATCTATGAGAAACACGGAGCGCAGGCATGAAAAAGATCCTCTTTCTGATCAACGATCTGGGCCAGGGCGGTGCCGAGAAGGTGCTGGTGAACCTGGTCAACAACATGGACCCCGAAAAATTCGAGATCCATGTCACCGCCCTTTTCGGCGGCGGTGTCAACGAGCAATTTCTCAAGCCCCATATCCGCTACCGGACGCTCCTGCCCGGCTCTTTTCCCGGCAACAGCCATGTGATGAAGCTGCTCTCTCCCCGAATGCTCCACCGGATGTGCGTGAAGGAGCATTACGACATCGAAGTTGCGTATCTGGAAGGCCCCGCCTCCCGGATCATCAGCGGCTGCACCGATCCTGACACAAAGCTCGTGACCTGGATCCACTGCACCTTCCGAAATGAGAAGCAATTCGCCGTGGGCTTCCGCAGCCCTGCCGAGGCGCGGGCGGCCTACGCCCGTTTCCACCGCCGGGTCTTCGTGTCCCGGGATGTGACGGAGGCCTTCCGGGTCTTCTGCCCCCGGGAGCCCATGACCGTCTGCTACAACACCAACGAGACCGCCCGGATGCAGGTCCTGTGCCGGGAGGAGATTCCTGCGGACATCTTCCGCCCGGAGGAGTTTAAGATGATTGGAACCGGCAAGCTGATCCCCGTCAAGGGCTTCGACCGGCTGGCCCGGATCCACCAGCGGCTGCGCCGGGAGGGATATCCCGTCCACACCTACCTGCTGGGCATCGGCGAGGAGGAGCAGAAGCTCCGCACCTTCGCCCGGGAGCAGGGCATCGGGGACAGCTTCACCCTGCTGGGCTATCAGACCAACCCCTATGCCTATGTGGCCAGGAGCGATCTGTTCGTCTGCTCCAGCCATTCCGAGGGCTTCTCCACCGCCGCCACCGAGGCGCTGATCGTGGGCACCCCCGTGTGCACCACCAATGTCTCCGGCATGAAGGAGATGCTGGGTGAACACAACGAATGGGGCCTGGTCACGGACAATGACGAGGAGGCCCTGTACGCGGGCATCAAGCGTCTGCTGGACGATCCCGGGCTGCTGGCCCACTACAAAAACCAGGCCGCCATTCGCGGCACGACCTTCTCTACAGAAAATACCGTAAAGGCTGTGGAGGAGATGCTGCTGAACCTTTGAAAGGAGGTACATCCATGCTTTCCCTTGTGATCCCCGTATATAACATGGAAGCCCTGCTGGGCCGGTGCATGGATACCATCCTCGCCCAGACCTGCCGGGATTTTGAGATCATCCTGGTGGACGACGGCTCCACCGACGGCAGTGCCGCCCTCTGCGACGGCTACGCCGCTGCCCACCCCGGCTTCATCCGGGTCATCCACAAGCCCAACGGCGGACTGTCCTCTGCACGAAATGCAGGCATGGACGCCGCCGCCGGAGAATTCGTCATTTTCCCGGACCCCGACGACTGGACGGAGCCGGACTATGTCCGGCATCTGCTGGAGCTCCGGAGGGAGCACGGTGCGGATCTCGTCTGCACCGGCTATTATGTGGCCACGGACGGAGGCTCCGTCCCCGGCACCGAAGATCATCCCGCCGCAGTAATGACCGCCCGGGATGCCCGGAAGGCCCTGCTCCTGGCTCCCCGGCTCAACGGCTTCGCCTGGAACAAGCTCTACCGGCTGGACATCATCCGGGAACATGAACTGCGCTTTTTGGACGATGTGGGCACCACCGAGGACCTGGATTTCGTCTACCGTTACCTGGCCCACGCACAGACCGTGTGCCACGCCCCCGGTCTGCGGACCTACCATTATTACCAGCGGCCCGGTGCTGCCACCCACAGCGGCTTCTCCTCCAAAAAAATGGGGAGCATCCACACCTACGAGAAGATCCTGGCGGATACCTCCGACCGGGAGCTGGCCCGGGCCGCCGCAGAGGAGATCTGCGTCACGGCTGTGAATCTGCTGTGGGCCTGGGAGATGGGGGAGCGCACCGACCGCGCCGCCCGGAAGCGGCTGCTGGCATATATCCGGCAATATCTGCCGGTCCACCTGCGCTCAGGCCGCTACGGTCTGGGCCGGAAGCTCCAGGCTTTGACCGCCGCCGTTTCCCCGAAAATCTTCACCCGGCTGAAAAATGCCGCACAGAAATAATTAAAGGAGTCCGCTATGCTGGCTGCTGTGATCGTAACCTACAACCGAAAAAATCTGCTGGGCGAGAACATCCGGATGCTTCTGAAGCAGACCCGGCCCTTCGACCGGATCTTCATCGTGGACAACTGCTCCACCGACGGGACCCCGGAATACCTGAAGGAACAGGGCTGGATGGACGATGCCCGGTTCGCATACATCAAGACCCACGCCAACATCGGCGGTGCCGGCGGCTTCTACACCGGCACCAAGGCCGCATTCGAAGCCGGAGCCGACTACATCGTGCTCATGGACGACGACGGCCGTGCCGCCGACGAGCATACCTTCGAGCATCTGCTCCGGGAGACCGGGCGGCTCCATGCCGAAAACCCGAAGCTCTTCGTCAACTCCCTGGTCCGCCAGGGGGATCTGCTGTCCTTCAAGATGGGCAGCAAATACACCGTGGCCGAGGCCCTGGCTGCCGCTGAGGACGGCATCCTGGAGGGGGAGGCCAACCCCTTCAACGGCACCCTGGTGAGCCGGGAGCTGGTGGCCGAGATCGGCTATCCTAACCCCGACTTCTTCATCAAGGGCGACGAGGTCAACTACAAGCAGCGCGCCTTTGATGCAGGCGCACGGGTGGTGACCGTGGTGGATTCCGAATACATCCACCCCCGTCCCGAGACAAACGAGCGCACCGTTCTGGGCAGAAAGGTCCCCTTCTTCGTGGAGGCCCCCTGGAAGGAATACTACGCCGCCCGGAACTTCACCTGGATGTACAAGCAGAACGGCTGGTACAAGGCCATCGCCTTTGAGCTGATCTTCGTGAAGCTCCTGGCCATTCTGACCATGAAATGCAAAAAATCCGCCACCGTCAAAATGCTCTTCCGGGGCGTTAAGGACGGCTGGCATGGAAAATTGGGCGCAACTGTGCGCCCGTAAGTGAGGAACCCCATGGAACATTTGGTGAGCATTATCGTCCCCGTTTACAATACGGGCGAATATCTGGCCCCCTGCATCGAGAGCCTGACTTCCCAGACTTACAGCAACTTGGAGATCATCCTGGTGGATGACGGCTCCACCGACGGCAGCGGCGCAATTTGCGACGACTTCGCCCGCCGGGATGAGCGTATAAAGGTCATCCACCAGAAAAACAGCGGCGTCAGCGCTGCCCGGAACGCGGGCCTGGAGATCGCTTCCGGCGCATATCTGACCTTTGTGGATGCCGATGACGGTCTGGTGCCCCATGGGCTGGAAACGGCCCTAAGATATCTGCGGGAAAACGATGCCGACATGGTGACCTACGGATGGAAACGGCATTTTATGGAGGATGGCCGCACGGAGCCCTGCGCGGAGCCCTTCCTCAGCACCCGGGACATCTCCAACGTCCTTGGCCGGGTCCTGACGGACTACAGCGCCTGTGGCGGCGGATATCCCTGGAACAAGCTCTGGCGTGTACGCGGAGCGGTCCCCCGCTTCGACCCGGAGCTGTATTATTTCGAGGATCTGGAGTGGGTGGTCCGGATGCTGCTGCAGACCGAAAGCATCGTGGTCTGCCCGGAATGTCTGTATGACTACCGCATCCACAGCACCAGCATCAGCCGGGACCCCGCCAAGGCGGAACGCCGGGAGCTGGGCTACCACCGCTCCATGGAGAAGATCATCCGCTCCCTGGCGGTGATGCCCGAGCTGCAAAGCTGGTTTTTCACCAAGTACGCCCCGGAGATCGTCAACGGCGTGATCTACGCCCTCAAAAACCGCTATCCGAACCTTCGCCGCCATCTGTCTGCGCGGCTGTGGGAGACTGCCCCCGCCATCCTGCAGGCGGATGGCGTTGCGTCCAAAATTAAATTCCGGTGCCGGGCGCTGCTGTTGATGCAGGCCCTGGGCCTTTTGTGAGGTAAGCTATGCCCAAAATCAGTCTGATCGTCCCCGTGTACCAGGTGGAGCGATACCTGGAGCGCTGTGTGGAAAGCATCTGCGCACAGACCTTCCGGGACTTTGAATGTATCCTGGTGGACGACGGCTCCACCGATGCCTCCGGGCAGATGTGTGACGAATATGCCCGGAAATACCACAATTTCACCGTGATCCACAAGGAAAACGGCGGTCTTTCCTCTGCCCGGAACCGGGCGATCCCCCAGGCGAAGGGCGAGCATCTTTGCTTTGTGGACAGCGACGATGTGCTGCATCCCCAGGCCCTGGAAAAAATGGCCGCCGCCATGGAGCAGACCGGAGCCGATCTGGTCAGCGCGCCGCTGCAGGTGTTTTCCACCCCCCAGCCGGAATTGGCGGATCTGAGCCGGATGGGTACCGAGGTGCTGGAGCGGACGGATTTCATCGACCATCTTTTGCCGGAGAATTTCGGAAAGATCTGCGTCACCGCCTGCGGCAAGCTCTACCGCCGGGAGATCTTCGAACACATCCGCTACCCCGAAGGAAAGATCTACGAGGATCTCCACGTCTATCTGGATGTGCTGCTGGCTTGCCGCCGCATCGCCGTGCTGAGTGAGCCGCTGTACTATTATTATACCAACCCCGCATCCATCACCCGGAGCAATTACCTGAAGCACGACCGCTTCGGGGAATTCCAGGTACGGGAGCGGTACATCGGATTTTTCCGGGAGCGTGGTCTGGAAGACCAGATGCTCCTGGCCCAGAACGACTACCTGACCTTTTTCCTGCGCAACGCCTTTGCTGTGAAGCTCCGCTATCCCCAGCGCAGGGAGGCCCTGGAGCCGGAACTGAAAATTTTCCGGGGCCACCTGAAGCAGATCCTGGGAAATCCCCATATCTGCCGGATGCGGAAGGTCTGCGCGGCCGGTATCCTGGTGGCCCCCCGGCTGATGTATCCCCTGGCAAAACGGACCATCCCCGACTGCCTGCCTGACGAAATGCGCTGAAGGAGAAGACCATGACACTGAAAAATCTTGCCGGACGGGCAAAGCGCCGGCTGAAATACCGGCGCTGGACCCTGGACGTGAAGTGCCATCCCGGCATCGCAAAGAAGAAGGAGGATTCCCTCCTCCTGTTCGACACATCAGCGAACTCCCTGAACATGGGCGACAGCATCATCGCCCACTACTGCCGCATCGCCCTGGCCCAGGTCATGGCGGAGCGGGAGGTCCTGCGCCTGCCCACCCATACCCTGCCGGAAGCGGCGCAGCTTGCCGCGCTGGCGGAGGCCGGGACGAAGATCGTCTGCGGAACCAATCTGATGACCCCCCATTTCGAGGAGTTTTCCAACTGGAAAATGCCGAAAAACCTCTGCGGATACCGGGATATCCTGACCCTGGGCGTGGGCTGGGGCTATTACTGCGACGATATTTCCCCCATGTCCCGATTCGTCTACCGGACGATCCTGAGCCGGAAAGGGCTCCACTCCGTCCGGGACAGCTATACCGAGGGCAAGTTCCGGGAGATGGGCATTGATAATGTGGTCAACACCGGCTGTCCCACCCTCTGGGGCCTGACGCCGGAGCACTGCGCCGCCATTCCCACCCATAAGGCCCGCAGGGTCATCACCACCCTGACCGACTACGACCGGGACTACGCCCGGGACCGCCGGATGATCGTACTGCTCCGGGAGCAGTACGAAGAGGTCTACGTCTGGATACAGGGTGCGGAGGACGAGGAATACCTCCGTGAGCTGGTGGATGCCAGCACCGTAATGATCGTCCCCCGGAGCCTGGAGGCCTATACCGAGGCTCTGAAAATGGGGGATCTGGATTATGTGGGCACCCGGCTCCATGCGGGCATCCACGCCATGAATCTGGGTCTTCGGACCATCATCCTGGCGGTGGACAACCGGGCCATCGAGATGGGCCGGGACTTCCATCTCCCCGTCATCCGCCGGGAGGAGCTGGAGGAGAAGCTCCCGGAGCGCATCCACAGCACCGACCCCATCGCCATCGAACTGCCCATGGAGCAGATCCTGGCCTGGAAGGGGCAGTTTATCACAGGCAACGGAGGTAATTGAGATGTCCGTCGTACATTATGGAAAAAACCTATACCGCAGCTTCCAATTCCGGCAGCTTTTGAAGAAACCCTCGGCCCTCACCGCCGAAGCTGCCGGGCAGCTCCTTCTGGATTTTTATCCCAAAAGCCCCCCGTGCTTTCATCAGGATAATACCATCGACCCCCAATACGATGTCATGATCATGGTCCCGGTGTACAATGCGGAGCGGTATCTGGAGCAATGCATCCATTCAATCCTGCATCAGGAGACCCGCTACACCTATCAGGCGGTATTCGTAAACGACGGCTCCAGGGACGCTTCCGGTGAGATCCTGGACCGTCTCGTAACTGCGCCTCATGTTGTCATCCACAAGAAAAACGGCGGCGTTTCTGCCGCCCGGAATGACGCCCTGCGCCACATCACAGGACGGTATCTGATGTTTGTGGACTCGGATGACATTCTGGAGCCCCATGCAGTGGAGCTTCTGGTCAGGACTGCCGATGTCCACGGTGCGGATATCGTGGAGGGAAGCCATGTCTTCTTTGGAGAGGGCTGGGAGCCGGAGGTCTTCTCCCACGGCGAAAGCATCCACCCCATCCACTATCTGGAGCTCTACGGTTTCCCCTGGGGAAAGGTGATTGTCGCAGAGCTGGTGAGCGATTTCTGTTTCCCGGAGGGGTATCTCTTTGAGGATACCGTCATGTCGACCCTGCTGCACCCGGCAGGTAAGCATCATGTTGCGATCCCCGATGTCATTTATCGGTACCGGGACAATTTCACGGGGATCACCCACACCAGCAAGGAGCAAAAGTCTGCTATGGACACCTTCTGGATGATGAAATACTGCCTTCAGGAGCGCATCGCCCGTGGAGACCGGCTGACTACGGAAAACTATGCGCGGTACCTGATCTCTGTCCGACGGAACTGGGTCCGTACTGCCCATCTGCCCGATGGGGTCCGGGAAGCGATCTTCGTATGCACCTGCGAACTCTTCCACCGCTGTTTGCCCTTCCGTTATGAGGGCACCGAAAAGCGAATGCATCTGCTGGAGCAAGCCATTCAAAACCATAGCTATGAAGCCTATCGCTTTCTGATGGAGCGGTGGGACATCCTGTAAGGAGGCCACCATGTCTATCCCCAAGATCATCCATTACTGCTGGCTGGGCGGAAATCCCAAGCCGGAAAGTGTCCTGCGCTGCATCGACAGCTGGCGCAAATTCTGCCCCGACTACGAGATCCGGGAGTGGAACGAGAGCAATCTGGACATCAACATGAACGAATACACCCGGCAGGCCTACGAGGCCAGGGCCTGGGGCTTTGTGCCGGATTACCTGCGCCTGTGGATCGTTTACACCCACGGCGGCATTTATCTGGATACCGATGTCCAGATCATCCGAAGCTTTGATCCCCTGCTGTCCCACACCGCCTTCGCCGGCTTCGAGCAGGGTACCGCCGACCAGGACGGCGCATACGTGAACTTCGGCCAGGGCTTTGGCGCCGAGGCCGGAAATTCCGTGATCCGGGAGCATATGGAGCTGTACAACGACCTGTTATTCCGCAACCCCGACGGGACCTATAACCGTCTGGCCAGCCCCCATTACACCACGGATGTGCTGACTGCAAGAGGCCTGGACCGCAGACAGAATACCATCCAGAACCTCCCGGATATCACCGTCTATCCCGCCGACCGTTTCTGCCCCAAAAGCTTTTCCACCGGTATGGTGAAAAAGACCCGGGATACCTACTCCATCCATCAGTTTGACGGCTCCTGGTATTCTCAGGAAGAGCAGGACCAGCGGGAGCAATGGGAAAAGGATGCGCGCCGGGATCACTGGCTCCATCTGCCCCACCGCATCGGCCGAAAGCTGTTGGGCGATGAGCTGTATGAAAAAATAAAGAGGTTGTTCGGAAAATGATCGTCTGTAAGAATGACTTCCGCAAAGAGCAACTTTTTCTGTTCTCTGCATCTGCTGTATTGGCCGGAGCTGCCGCCGGAGCGCTGTTTCTGAGCTGGGTCTGCACTACGGGTGCGTTCCTGGTCCTGATGCTCCTGCTGGGTGCATCGTATCTGTGTGTGTGGTCCCGGAAGCTTCGGAAGCTCTCCCATCCGGTGATGCTGTTGACGGCGGCGTATGTGGCAGAATGTCTGATGCAGCTCCAGATCGAGCATCGATTCGATCTTCTGTGGTCCTATCAGCGGATCATCGACTATCTGCTCTACCTGGGCTTCTTTGCCTTTTTCGCAGCTGCGGCCAGGCGGAAGTCAGGCGGAATCATCTTCGGTCATATCTTTTTCTTTGCTGTTGCCACACTGAATCTGATGGTCACGGTATTCCGTGGAAAGCCTATATATTTCCCGGATCTTTACTCAGCCGGGACCGCAATGGATGTGGCCGGCGCCTATTCCTTCCCGGTCTCCAAGGTCCATATCGTATCTGCAATGCTTATCATTTCCATGGTTCTGCTGGCTGTCGCCAGCAGAACCATGGATGGGAACGTTCCCATCCAAAAACGACTGCTCCGGGCTTCCACCATCGTCCTGATCCCGGTCCTGCTGGTATGCCTGCGGGTCCCCACGGCCCTGAAGCTTCGCGGTTACTATTTCTCCACCACGGAGTATTGGCTCTACTCCTTCTCCATGAGCACCTACCAGATGCAGGTTGTCGCCCCGGATGGCTATGATCCCGCGGTCATCCCCATCGAAGCGTCTCAGGACACCGACGAAGAAACCGCCGGTGTCCTGCCGAATGTGCTGTTTATCATGAACGAGGCCTATGCGGACCTGCGTATGATCGCCGATTTTGAGGAGGGCCACCTGGCCATGCCGTATTTTGACGAGCTGGCGAAAAGCGACCATGCGGCAGTCGGTGAACTCCACACCTCCATTTTCGGCGGAAATACCGCAAATACCGAATTCGAGGTCCTGACCGGTGTCAGCATGGCCCATCTCCCCTACGATACCACGGCCTACAATCTCTACCTCAACACGGAAACTACCAGTCTGGCCGGTTATTTCGGGAGCCTGGGATATCAAACCGTCGCATTCCATCCCTCCTCCGCCACCAATTACAACCGCATCCATGTCTACCCCAATATGGGCTTCCAGACCGCACGGTTCCAGGAGGATTACGAGGATCTGGAAACCCTCCGGACCTTCACCAGCGACCTGAGCAACTATGACAAAGTCATCGGTCTGTTTGAAAGCAAGCCCGCAGGGACGCCCCTGTTCGCCTTCAATGTCACCGTGCAGAATCACGGTCCGTTCGATATCCTGGCTGAGGATTTTGAACAGAAGGTTTCCCTGGACGAGCCCGGGTATCCCTCCACGGAGCAGTATCTGTCCTGTCTGAAATATTCGGACGAGGCACTGGAGTACTTGCTGACGTATCTGGAAACCTACCCGGAGCCCGTTGCGGTGGTATTCTTCGGCGACCACCAGGCCAAAATCGAGGATGCATTTTATGAAAAGCTCTTCGGCAAGAGCCTCAGTTCCCTTTCAGCGGAAGAAAACCGGATGAAGTATATCGTCCCGTACATGATCTGGACGAACTACGGACTGGCGCTGGAGGATGACGTGGACATGAGCGCCAATTACCTCGGTGCCTATGTCCTGCAGGTCCTGAATCTGCCCCAGACCCCCTACCACACCTTCCTCAATGCCCTTCGGGAAAAATATCCGATCATGACCCTGCACGGCACCATTCCTGCGGAGGGCGTAACCGGAGATGACCAGGATCTGCTGGATGCCTGCGAAAAAATCAGCTACAATCTACTGTTTGATAAGACCCATTTGTGGAGTTCTCTTTTCACCCTCGATGCGAATGGGTAAGGTTTTACAAGGAAAGGCTTCATTATGTCACAACGTTCCAGAACCGAATATTCCATGTTGAACATAGCCACCGGCGTGGGCGGCTATGGCCTGAGCGTGGTGCTGAGTCTGATCAACCGAATGGTGTTCACCCGGTGTCTGCCTGCGGCCTACCTGGGCATCAGCGGTCTGTTCAGCAACATCCTGGGCATGCTGTCCCTGGCGGAGCTGGGTGTCAGCGGTGCCATCGTCTATGCCCTGTACAAGCCCCTGGCCGAAAATGACGAGGAGAAGATCGCATCCCTGGTCCGGGTCTTCGGCACCGCCTACCGGGCTGTCGGCACCTTCATCGGTCTGGCGGGTGTCTGCCTGCTGCCGGTGCTGCATCTACTGATCGGCGAACAGCCCCAGATCCGGGAGAGCATCCATGTGATCTACCTGTTCTTCCTGTTTGATGTCGCTGGTTCCTACTTCTTCACCTACCGCAGCACCCTGCTGGTGGCGGCCCAGAAGAATTATCTGGTCACGGGCATCACTTACCTGTTCCAGTGCATCCTGGCCGTGGTCCAGGCGGTGTTCCTGTATGCCACCCGCAATTATATGGGCTATCTGGTAATCCAGGTGTCCTGCTCCATGCTGACCTACATCTGCATCTCCCGTCTGGCGGTCAAACAGTACCCCTACATCACCCGAAAGGATACCAAGCCTCTGGAGTCCCACGAAAGAAAGAAGATCTTCCGGGATATGCGGGATCTGATGGCCTACAACATCTCCGGCGTTCTGGTCAACAGCACCGACAACATCATCATCACCTATTTCAGCGGCTTGATCACCACCGGCCTCGCTTCCAACTACACCCTGCTGACCAATACCCTCAACAGTCTGCTGCGCCAGATCTTCAACGGCATCGGCGCCAGCGTGGGAAACCTCAACGCCGTGGAATCCCAGGAGAAGAAGTTTTCCGTCTTCAAAACCACCAACCTGCTCAATTTCTGGGTCTATTCCTGGGGCACGGTGGGCATCCTCTTTGTTTCCAGTGACCTGGTCGGGCTCCTGTTCGGCGAGGGCTATGCCCTGGAATTTGCCATCCCCGCCGTTCTGGCGCTGAATTTCTACACCGTGGGCATGCAGAACGCCATGTGGACCTTCAAGCATACCATGGGCCTGTTCCGCTACGGACGGTTCGTGCAGATGTTCACCGCCGGTCTGAATCTGATTTTTTCCATTGCTCTGGGCCGGATCTGGGGCCTGTTCGGCATTTTCTTCGCCACCTTCCTGGCCCGTCTGATGACCAACCTGTGGTACGATCCCTATGTGATCTACCGCCATGCCTTCGGCAAAAATCCCCTGGAGTACCTGAAAAAGTACGGCTTCTATCTGGCTGTCCTGATGATTGAGATCCTCCTGTGTCAGCTGGCTTGCGGCTGGATCTGCATTTCTCCCCTAATGGATGTGCTTTGCAAGGGCGTGCTCGTCTCCTTGATCAGCAACGGCATCTTTTTCCTGCTGTTCAGCAAATCCCAGGACTTTGACGGCGTTCGGATGCTCCTGGATCGGGTGCGGCGGCTCCTGTTCAGAAGGTAAGATTTATGCCCTCTGATTTCTTTATCCGCATCTACATCCTTCCGTACCATCAGCTCTTCGGCGTGTGTTTTTGCTGTCTGGTCCTGTTCTGGGAGCTGCGGCGGCGTTTTGAGCGGCGGCTGTGGTGGCGGTGGATGATCGGAGCAGTGCTGATGCTCTGGGCGGCTGTGGTCATACAGAGCACGGTCCTGGGGCGCAGCAACGGGACAGGCTCCCAATGGGCACTGATCCCCCTCCACTCCTACCGGGAGGTCCTTTCCGGCGGCAACCCGGAGATTCTGCGTGCCAACCTGATGAACGTGGTGCTCTTCATCCCGGCGGGACTGCTCACCGCCGCACTGCTGCCAGGAGACTGGCCCCCCGCCAGACGACTACTGATCATTACCGTACTGGGCAGTGTGTTCAGTCTTGGTATCGAGTGTACCCAATATGCCCGTTCCCTGGGCTGTCCGGAGATCGATGATGTAATCCACAACACAATTGGCGCTGTAGCAGGTTTTTGCGCATTATCAAATAATCGGAATAAATAAACATCCAGAGTTCATTGCGTCAAAATATGCATGAAACAGAAGAACTAAGCATATAAGATAAACTTCACCATTTACCCTGGTAGTCCCTCCGGGACTACCAGGGATCTTTTATTTTTCCGGCGAAAATTTCAATGTGGAAAATTTTCCATATTATAGACAAATCTAAAATTGGAGGTGTTCTGCATGAACAGAACCGCACGAACGGACCCATTCAAACAGATGGATTCGGGATAGCAGGTCCGCAGCATGGTAGATAAATTGCCGTGAAAATACGGGCTTAGGGAACAGTTTGTGGGATATGGCAGAATCCCGACGAACTAATCAAATGGAACGCATGGATGCCAGCATTTGCGAAAATCCGTGACTGCCAGTTTACCAGGCGTAGCTGCGGCGTTACAGCAGAGGAGGGAGAGGAGTATTATGAGGAAAAATGCAGGTTCACTGGGTGGAGAGATGCGGATGCGTGTCAAATCCCATTGTAAAAATCAGAGTAACCATACGAGATCCAATTATACACATGCGTGCAAAGCATTTGATGATTGGCGCAAATCTGCTGGATTGTCAAACAAACATGTCCGGGAGTATCCGAGAGAATCTGTGGTTCAATGGGCGGAATATCTGAGCGCGACGGGAATGGCGATGAGCACCATCCATACAATGGTCGCAGGGGTATGCTGCGGACTGGGCATCCCCTCCAATGGGATCGCTAGGCATGGGACGGCGATGGATAAAACCAAAAGCTTGGGGCGTTCGGAGCGTGCTCAGGCCGCACGAGAAAAGGCATCCAACCGGGAGATTGTTTGTTTTCAAACAATGGTAGGGGGGCGCAGAGCGGCTCTGGGACGGCTCACCGGAAATGATTTTGGATACGATCGCGCTGGAAATCCGTGCGTGATTTTCCGTCGGGATAAAGGAGGCAAAGATCAGTATCAGGTCATAATAGAAAACGATATTGTCGCAGTAAAGGAATTTTTTGATCGTTGTAAACCGAACGAACGGCTATTTCCACATATTGACCACGATCTGGATCTCCACGGCATCCGGGCCGAGCATGCCCGCCGTATGTATCAATATTTTGAAAAAATGGCCCGCACGCCAGCAGGCCGGGAACAGCTCCGTCACCAGCTCTGGGCTAGGTACACTGACCCAGAGATCGGATGTAAGGCATGGCTTTTGGCACAAGAGAAAGGTGATAAGTCCAAACTGCGCAAGTTGGAATACCGATTCCGGAAGCAGATGGGTCTCGCCGCCCGCAAAAAGATGGAGCGGCAGTTTGAAAAGGGGATGGTCGTGGAAAAGACCGTCGCCGCTGTCTGGAATGACGGCTGATGCCAAGTAAAAAAGCCCCCGGACCAACAGCGGTCCGGGGGCTTTTTTGTGCGGAATCAGGCTTTGACGGCATCCATGTGCTCGATGACGTATTTGTAGAAGTCCACGCCGTGGGGCAGGGCACCCTGGAAGATGTTTTCGTTCAGGCCGTGGACAGAGCCGTACTGCTGCTCGTCGATGAACAGCGGCGCGAAGCGGATGCAGTTGGGGCAAATTTCCTTGTAGAACTTGGCATCGGTGCCGCCGGTCATGACGTAGGGGCTGACCTGGACACCGGGGTAGATTTTCGCCGCAGCCTCCTCGATGAGATGGAACTGGTCCGACTCGTAGGCCACCACGGGACAGGGCTCGTCGTGGTAGAGGACCTCGGTTTCAATGTTGTACTTGTCCGCGATCTTCCGGACGGCCTCAAAGCTGGCCTCGCTGCCCTGATGCTGGATCAGGCGCATATTGCCGGTGACGAAGGCCTCCTGGGGCAGGACGTTCAGACCGTCGGAGCCCTTGGCGGTGGTAAAGGCCAGGGTGGTCTGGGTCATGGCACCGGCGGAGGCGTTGATGCCGGGCAACGCTTGCAGCAGGATGGGCCGGAACAGCCACAGGTTGGACAGCACCGTTTTCAGGGGCAGACCCATGTTGGGGGCCAGACGCTTAAACATCTCCTCCATGGTGGGGCTGAGCTGACGAACGAAGGGGGGATGGTCCTCGATGTCCGCCATGAACCGGCCCAGGCGGACCAGGGGGGTGTTTTTGCCGGGGGCGGAGGCGTGGCCGCCGTTGGAGCGGGCGGTGAATTTCACATCGGCGTAGCCCTTTTCCACCACGCCCACCATGGCGTAGATGCCCTTGACGCCCGCCATGGGGGACTGCAAAATCATGCCGCCCTCGTCCAGGACCAGGCTGGGCTTGACGCCCTGCTCCTTCAGATATGCCACGGTGGCGGGCGCGCCGGGACCGGAGATCTCCTCGGTGCAGCTTGACGCAATATACACGTCGCCCGCGGGGACGAAGCCCGCGCCGATCAGCTCCTCCAGGGCGGAGAAGATGCACAGCAGGCTCGCCTTGGTGTCCACGGTGCCCCGGCCCCAGACCCGGCCCGTGTCGTCAATGTCGCCGGAGAAGGGCTCGTGGTCCCATTTGCCGCCGGCCTCCACCACATCCTGGTGACTCATGAGGATGATGGGGTCCGCCTCGCCCCTGCCCGCCCACTTGAAGAGCAGACTGCCGTCGAAGACGTGCTTTTCACAGCTCGCGTGGACGCCCGGGAACAAATCTGCGAGAACGCTGTGGAATTTTTCAAATTTCGTCAGGTCCATGTGGTCCCGGCTGGAGATGGTCTCGCATTGGACCATTTGGGACAGCTTTTCGCCGTAGGCCTTGGCCCGGTCGTCGTTGCGCAGGTCGATTTTTGCGTTCACAGCGGCGGTGGGCTTTGCCGCAAGGGCACGGGCCAGACAAACAGCCGCAGGCGCGGCAACGGCAGCACCGAGAATGTGGGAAAGTTTCATGTTATTTCCTCCGTTTCAAAAAAACACACGTCATTGCGAGGGCGCAAGCCCGTGGCAATCCCGTAAGGTTTGGGGACACTGAGATAGAATGGAGTCAGTTCAAAGATCCACGGGATTGCCACGGGGGCTGCGCCCCCTCGCAATGACGTGTTCTCTTTTTTATTACAGCTTATCTTTCTTCCACAGGAAGAATGCGATGGCCAGGACACCGAAGAGGGCGGGGACCACATTGTGAATGGCGGGCTGGAGCACCGGCTGCAGGGGCACCAGCACCACCGCCACAATGGCGTAAAGCTGCCCGGAATTGACAGCGGATACGTAGTCGTTCATTCAGATTCCTCCTGTGAAAAATGCAGAATGCAGAGTGCATAATGCAGAATTAACCGGTGATTCGACGCCGTTATCATAGCACCGTTTCCACAGAATGTCAAAAAAATAGCCGTCCCAAGGGGACGGTTCTGCATTCTTCATTCTGCATTCTGCATTTGCACAAGCTGCGCGATGGCTTCTGCCAATTCTCTGGCCGCAATTTTCGCCTCTTCCAATGTATTCCCCGCCGCGCCGATCTCGATGAGCAGGGCGTAGGCCCCCAGGTGCTGGTTGTAGCGGTTTTTCGACAGGGTCAGATCCCGACAGATGCCGGGGTTCTCTTTTTCCAGCAGGACCTGCAATTTCAGGGCCAGGCTGAGATTCTGCTCCCAGTCCGGGTGGTTCAGCCGCTTGTCCGTGCCCAGCACGAACATGAGCTGGGCGGCCTTTTCCCCGCCGACGGTGCAGCTTGTGGACATCTGGCCCGTGGGGGTATCCGCCGCATCCCGGTGGAGGTCCAAAATCAGCTCTATGGTGGGGTATTGTTCCAGATAGGCTTTTGTGGAGGCCGCCGCGTGGGAGTAGGCCCCATTGTAGCTGGGGTAGTCGTGGAAATCCCGGTCGTGGATGACGCCGATGCCCGCCGATTCCAAAATTTCCGCCACGAGCTCCCCCAGGGCGATCATGTTGTGCCCCGGATCCAGGGTCCGGTAGGCACTGGACTCCTCGTAGCGGTCGGCGGTCTGCGCAAAGCTCTCCGTGGTGTGGGAGTGGAGGATCAGCACCCGGGGCGCGCCGTCCTGTAAGGTCAGCTCCACCGGCGCGGTCAGAAGCGCGCCAAGGTCGGGCCCCAGCCCCGGCTCGTCGGACAGCTCCACCAACTCTAAATCTTCGGCGGAAAATCCGGCGATTTTCGCCACAGGGTCGGGAATCTGGAACATTTCCGGCCCGTCCGGCTCCGGCGCGAGCCGAACCACCCGCCCCGTCTGCAGGTACAGCAGGAAGGAAGCCGCCTCATCCGACTGCAATGCCCGCCCGATGGGCACCAGCGCACCCCCGGCCCAGAGCCGGAGCACCACCGCCAGCATCAGTACCCCGGCACAAAGCCGCATACACCGCCGTTCCCAGTCCATGGCATTCCTCCTTCCCAATACCGATTCACGCTTCGCCTTCCGGCCTTCTCCACTTCCGCCGCCTGGGCAGAGTCAGCCGGAGCTGCTGGAAAAATTCCTTCAGCACCCCGGCGCATTCCTCCTCCATCAGGCCCCGCTCCACCTTGGGATGGTGGTTGTAGGCCATGTCGAAAAGGCTGCACACACTGCCGCAGGAGCCGGCCTTCAAATCCTTCGCTCCATAGACCACCCGGGGGATCCGGGCGTTGATGATGGCTCCGGCGCACATGGGGCAGGGCTCCAGCGTCACATACAAGTCGCACTCCCACAGCCGCCAGCCGCCGAGCCTGGTGCACGCATCGTTGATGGCCTCCAGCTCCGCGTGGCAGAGGGCATTTTTGCCCTTCTCCCGGCGGTTGCGGCCCCGGCCCACGATCTGGCCATGGCGGGTGATAACACAGCCCACGGGGACCTCCCCATCGGCGGCGGCCTCCTTCGCCAGCTCCAAAGCGGCCAGCATAAAATCTCTGTCTTCCATAAAGTATCTCCGATCAATGAAAAATTGAAAATTGCATAAAAAAGCGTCAGTGTAGGGCGGGGGGCTTGCCCCCGCCGGGATTTTATGCCGCAGGCAAAAAATCCCCTTGCCGCCAGGCAAGGATTGCGTTGTCGCTCGTCCTTCGGACGATGCGAATTCCGCCGTTGGCGAAATTCGCGGCGGGAGCAAGCCTCCCGCCCTACCGTGCCGGATGAGGCGGCTATGCATTTTTCTGTTTTCAATTCCCTTACAGGATACTTCAAAATCCCATTCCCGTCAAGCATCCGTGAGCATGGCGGCAAACAATGCCGCCAGCTCGTTTCGGGTAAATGGCTGGTCCCGGCGGGTGCTGAGGGCCGTCTGGGCGGATTCCAGGCTCGTCCGCATGAGCCGGGTGACGGCCTTCTGGTCCGGCAGGGCGATGGGCCGACCCGTGAGTATGTAATCGGTGGTGACGCCGAAGATCCCGGACAGGGCCACCAGGGTATCCGCCGAGGGCTCCCGCCGGCCCTGCTCATACATCCCCACGGCACTGGCACTGACCCCCAGCCGCTTGCCCAGCTCCGCCTGGCTCCATCCCGCGTCCCGGCGCAGGGCGGCGATCCTTGCTCCCATCATACGATCACTTCCTTTTTCCTTGGTGTGGGCTCAATATACCACACCCGGCCCAAAAATCCGGGAGAAATGTGGCGGCCGCCACGATTCGATGGCGTGCGCACGGAGCGTTTGGTATGATGCTTTCTGGTAAGGGCTGTAAAAACCATCGGGCATTCGCCCGGAAAACCGACCGATCCGGACAGGAGGGGATGCAGATATGGTTCGGATATGCACGAAAGGATGACGCTTTCCCAGATCGCCCAGGGCTACCGGGAGGCCGCGGTGCCGCTGCGGGCGCGGCTGCGGCAGCTTCGCCGGGAGCTGAAGACCGCCGAGGATCCGGAGGAAGTTTTCCACCTGAAGCGGCGCATCGCAGAGCTGACGCCCATGCTGACCGAGTGCAACGCCCTGGCGGCGTTGTGCGAACATTACTACGAGAGGGGGTATTACCGGGATGAAAGATATACTCTATGAGGGCTACGAGGGGCCCCGGCTGCCGCCCAGTGTCCAGATGCAGCGCATCCGCCGGGTCATCGAGATGGAGCTGACCCAGAAGCAGCGGGAGGTGATCCTTGCCTACTATTTCCAGGACAAGACGATCCCGCAGATCGCCGCCGAGCGCGGCATCCAGCGCAGCAGCGTCAGCCGCTGCCTGCGCCGGGCCGAGAAAAAGGTCCGCCTGTGCCTGCGGTACTGAGTGCTGCGGCAGAAATGCTAAAATTTGGTAAAAGCAGGTGTTTTTCTTGTAAAAACACCTGCTTTTGCGCAATCCCTCGTTGACTTTTTTATTGAAATCGATTATGATTGTGCATAAGAGCATAGGGTTTTCTCTGCCAAAAATTGGATAATCTGCCCATTATGCCACACAAAACAGGAGGAATTTCAAATGACTGTAATGGAAAGACTCGCAAACTCCATCGTCGTCCCCGTTGTCGTTTTGGACAAAGTCGAGGACGCTGTCCCCACTGCCAAGGCTATGGCCGCCGGCGGCGTTGACACCATGGAGATCACCTTCCGCACCGCCTGCG
>JBGVNV010000006.1:0-45632 GCA_045125955.1 Faecousia sp. | reverse complement strand
AATGAGAACCCCTTCACCGACGTGAAGGAGTCCGACTTCTACTACAAGGCCGTCCTGTGGGCCGTGGAAAAGGGCATCACCAACGGCCTGACTGCCGACACCTTCGGTCCCTTCGCCCTGTGCAACCGTGCTCAGGTCGTCACCTTCCTGTGGCGTGCCATGGGCAGCCCCGCTTCCACCGCTGAGGTGGCCTTCACCGATGTCCAGCCCGGCCAGTTCTACAGCACCGCTGTTGCCTGGGCTGTCGAAAACGGCATCACCAACGGCATCTCCGCCACCGAGTTCGGCGTTGGCGGCATCTGCAACCGCGCTCAGGTCGTCACCTTCCTGTACCGCACCTACAATAAGTAAGTGCTGCGTGCTGAGGGCTGAGTTCTGAGTGACCTAACTCAATAGCGACAGCCCTGCCGGGATCCCGGCAGGGCTGTTTTTTCATGATTTCACTGTAGGGGCGATTCAGGAATCGCCCGCCGCCCCAGCGGGGCGGGAAAATCCATCGATATCCGCCGAAGAAAAAACAACAGGACCAGCCATCGTCTACCTCTGTCATTGCGAGGAGCGAAGCGACGTGGCAATCCGTACACTTTCCGTCCCCCTCTGGGGGACGGGCGGTGCTTCGCACCGCAGGGGATGCGGATTGCCACGTCGCCTGTCGGCTCCTCGAAATGACGTGGTAGTTTTGGGCTGGTCCTTCTGATTTTGGAAAGTGGTCGTCGCACATGGCGGGCGGGTCAATGCCCCGCCCCTACGGTACAGGTCGCAAAAAGCGGGAAAACTCCTGCCGTCAGCGGAATATGCTGTATAAATCCGCTGACGGAAGGAGCATGCCCATGTACACCACCCTGGAGCTCACAAGCACATCCGACGACCAGCCCATCACACCCCAGACCCACGCCGAATTCTTCCACGAATTTCAATTGGGCGTCCTGCTGACCCTGAAGGAAAATGGATTCCTGACAGAAATGCAGTACCGCAGTGCCGAGTCAGCCCTCACGGGACGGAAATGCACCCCCTGATCCCGGTGGCCAGCTACTGCCGGGTCTCCACGGACCGGGCGGACCAGCTCAATTCCTTTGAATCCCAGCAGCGGTACTTCCGGGAGTACATCGCCCGCCACCCCCAGTGGGATCTCTACGAGGTCTACGCAGACGAGGGCATCACCGGCACCTCCACCAAAAAGCGCGCCCAGTTCAACCGCATGATCAGCGATGCCTACGCGGGAAAATTCAAGCTGATCCTGACCAAGGAGGTCAGCCGCTTTTCCCGGAATCTGCTGGACACCATCGCCTACACCCGGGAGCTCAAAGCCCTGGGCATCGGCGTGGTGTTTATGAATGACGGTTTTTCCTCCCTGGACCCGGATGCGGAGCTGCGTCTGTCCATCATGGGCTCCATCGCCCAGGAGGAGAGTCGGAAAACCTCCGCCCGTGTCAAATGGGGCCAGACCCGGCAGATGGAGCGGGGCGTGGTCTTCGGAACCTCCATGCTGGGCTACCGGGTCCGGGAGGGGAAACTGACCATTGAGCCCGACGGAGCTGAGATCGTCCGGCTGATCTTTCACAAATACGGCGTGGAAAAAAAGGGGACCGGCACCATCGTCCGGGAGCTCCGGGAGGCTGGCCTGCGGACCTACCGGGATCAACCGGACTGGAACAGCGGGCAGATCCTGAAGATCCTGCGGAACGAAAAATATGCAGGGGATCTGGTGCAAAAGAAGACCATCACCCCCGATTATCTCACCCACGCCAAAAAGCCCAACAGGGGAGAGGAGGCTCTGATCTCCATTGACGGCCACCATGAGCCCATCATCGACCGCACTCTGTGGGATGCCGTCCAGGGGGAGCTGAAACGGCGAAGCAGGCCCGCCACCCGCCATTCCACCCGCTACGTTTTTTCCGGAAAGCTCCTCTGTGGAGAATGCGGCGGAAAATTTGTCTCCAGGCGAAAGACACGAAAAAGCGGCGGCTCCTACCTGCGCTGGTGCTGTCATTCCTCCTGCGGCATCGGCAAAATACTCCGGGACGAGCTGGCCATGGAGGCTTTGATCCAGGCCATCATGAGCATCCCCATGGACCGCGCCTTCCTCATCACTCGCCTGACCGCCATCGCCAACGCCGCCATTTCCGCCCCGGTGACCAATTCCCAAACCCGACTCCATGCCCTCCGGAAGAAAAAGGAAGCCGCCATCGATGCCTACCTCAGCGGGACCATCACCCAGGAGGAGCTTGCACAGATGAAAGCCCGCTACGACCAAAAAATCGCTTTGACCCAGGCCCAGCTCCCGGCTTCCCGGCCGGAAAGCCCGGATTTGAAGGAAAAAATCGCCGCCATCGTCATGGGAACCGCCCCGGCAGAGCCCCTGTACCGGGCCCTTCTGGACTGCGCCACCATGGAAAAGGACGGCACTTTTCATCTGCGGCTGCGGCATCTGCCCCAAACCTGGCATTTTCAGCTCCAATACCACAAAACAAGCCCCTGACAGTTGTCAGGGGCTTTGTGCTTATGGCTCAAATGCAGGGATCAGGCTCGTGTATTTATCCAGGGAGGATCGCGCGTTCCAGGTCATGTAGCCGCCGGTGCATCCGGCATCCCGCAGGGCGCGGATCTGGGCGGATACCTCCTCGGGGCCGTAGGTGTTGTAGGGCTCCCGGATGGCATTGTAGCACTGGATCCAGGTGCGCACCGCCGCAGGGGTGGGCGTTTCGTTCTGCCGTGCCATGACGGCTTTTCCCCAGCCCAGCAAGGTGTCGTATGGATGCTCCCAGGGGAGCCAGTTCCCCTCGGGGCCGAAGTGGTCCGGGTAAGGCATACCGCTGATCACATCCACCACATTGCTGATGGCGGGCCAGTACTGACCGTAGGCCGTCACATAGGTGAAGGCACTCTCGCCGTAGACATCCGCGCTGACATAGGCCCCGTGCTCGTGGAGGATGTCCGTGGCGTACATCAAAAAGCGTTGTAGTGCCTGGGCCTTGGTCTCGCCGTAGGTGTTGCGAAAATCGATGGTCCCGGCCTTTTCATATTTGCGGGTGTTGTCCGGGAAGCGTACATAGTCGAACTGGATCTCGTTAAAGCCCATCCATTCCACGGCCTCCACCGCCAAGTCGACCTTGTACTGCCAGGCGTCCCGGCTGTAGGGGGAGGGCCAGTAGGCACTGGCCAGCTTCCGGGGCTCGCCGGAGGGCTTTGCGATGGCGTATTCCGGGTGATCCTGGACGAAATAGGTATCGTTGAAGGTGGTGATGCGGCCGATGACATAGTAGCCCGCATCCTTGAGCTTGTGGATGGCGGCGCGGTACTCCTCCACCGTGTTGTGGGCGGCCTCCACCGCAGAGGGGCAGTTCTGCGCCATCACATCGCCCGCGTAGCCCACGGAGCCGCCGTCCAGAATATCCACCACAAAGGCATTGATGCCGCTCTTGGCGGCGATCTCCAGGTAAGCTTCCACCTCATCCAGCCGCCAGCTGACGATGTACAGGGTCCGGCACTCGTCGGGCATCTCGTTGCCCTCGATGAGGCCTTTGTCGCGGGGGTGGTAGTCCAGGTCTGCGGCCCCTCCGCCGCCGTAGCGGTCACTGCGTCCCGCGTGGACGGCATCCACGGCGGTGTCCGGCATCTGCTCCGTCAGATACCAGGGCGCGATATATCCCGCTTCTCCGCCAAATTTCACCTGATACATGTGCACGCCGCCGTCCCCGGTCAGGTGGTCATAGCCGGTGATCTCCACCGCCGCACCCTTTTCCGCAAAGGCCGGGAGCAATCTGCCATCGGCATCCCGCAGGTTCAACGCAGTGCGCACATAGAGGGTGTGCGTCGGAATAATGTCCGCCGGATCGGCAACGATCCGGGCCTCCTGATCCAGAAGATACACCCTTTCGCCGTTCAGGAAGAGGGCGGTCCGTCCGTCTTCTTCAGTCTGATATTCCACCATGGAACCCCGCAGGATGGTTCCGAGAAGATTGCCTTCCCCGTCCCCATAGGCCGCTTCCTGTTCCAGCGTGGAAATATAGCCCGATTCCCAGTGCACCTCCGGTTCGGAAGCAATGGTTTCGGGGAGCTTCGTCGGTGGCGCGGCGGTGCATCCGCCCGCCAATAAGCACACCGCCAGGAGCCAGGCAATGCACCGTATCGTTTTTTTCATGTGGTCAACCTCTTTTTCTTGTTTTAGGCTATTTTACAGCACTTACCGACAGATTGCAACCAAATCCGACCTTTTGGATGGGTGTCATTTCATTTCCGATGTACCGATATCGGTGAGCAAACCCTTGAGCTCGTCAAAGGGCATGGAGTACCGCTGGCTCAGGTAGCGCATGGAAGCCCCCAGCTCGCCGTCCGGGCCGCCGTACTGGCTGATGATAATGGCGGCAAGCCGGGGATTGGGCTTGTCGATCTTCACGGGGTACTGGAGCTTTTTGTCATACAAAAACATGGCTTAACCCTCCCGATTGGCGCAGTATTCCCAGGGCCAGGGATCATCCAGCCAGCGGTATGGTCCCTCCTGGGCGTGCATATGATTGAGCGGACCGCACTGCTCCTCGTAGAGCCGGCGGAGCTTCGCGTACATTTCCTGATAGCTCCGGTAGAGCTCCAGGGCCTCGCCGTCGTCGCGGTGGGTGTCGAGGTACAGGGCCAGCTCCTGGACGGCAAAATTCACCGTCTGGAGCTGACTGAGCAGGGTGTCGGGCTTGAGCTGTTCGTTGACCATACCTAAGAAAGGCAGGTCCAGACCGGGGTACAGTGTGCCCCGGATCAGAGCCTTCCGGGCCTCATACTGGGGCGGCTGGGGCTCCTGGAATGGCACATAGGGATTGGCCAGGGGAGCCTGGGCAGGCAGGAGCCCCGTCATCCCCGCAGGCACGGGCCGCTGGGGCCGCTTGTTTCTGGGTTTCACGCTTCATTCCTCCTGTTTCCATTGATGGAAGCCATTGCTTCGGACCATCCTATGTCTGCCCCTGGAAAAGGGTTCATAATTTCGCCCCATGGCGCATAGGATCCTGTATGGACAAGGAGGGGGAACATGGAAACAAGGGAATTTCTCAAACGGTACGCCTGGGTGTATCTGTATGTGGCAGCGTTTTTTCTGGGCGCGGCGGGACTGCTGCGTCACAGTGTGGAAGTGGCGGGACCCATGGAGCCGCTGCCGGTCTTCCCGGTCATCGTCATCGACGCGGGCCACGGAGCCCCGGACGGCGGCGCAGTGGGCATTTCCGGCATCCGGGAGGACGAGATCAATCTGGCCGTTGCAAAGCGGCTGGAGGCCATGCTGGCCCTCCTGGGCTATGACACCGTCATGACCCGGACCGGACCGAACTCCGTGGCCACGGAGGGAGATACCATCCGCCAGAAAAAGCAGTCGGACCTGCGCAATCGGGTGGAGCAGGTCAATGCCCTGGCGTCGGCGGTGGTGGTGAGCATCCACCAGAACCATTTTGGGGATTCCCGGTATTCCGGCCCCCAGGTATTTTTTGCCGATGGGGGAGAGGACCTGGCGAAAGCCGCCCAGGAGGCTCTGACCGCCGTCCTGGCACCGGGGAGCAATCGGGCATCCAAGCCGGCATCAGGGGTCTACCTCATGGAGCACATCGCCCATCCGGGCATTCTGGTGGAGTGCGGCTTCCTCTCCAACCCCGACGAGGAGCGCAGGCTCGCCACGCCCGCCCATCAGAAAAAAATCGCCGCCACACTGGCGGCGGTTCTGGCGGGATTCGTTCATTCCGGCATATAAAAAGGCCCGTCGAAAATCGACGGGCCTTACATCATTTCAGCATATCGAGGGTTTTGCGGTCCCGGCTTCCGCCGAAGAATTCCCCGATCACCTGGGCGTAAAGGGTGCAGTCCGGGTCCGCCAGCTCGAAGAGGGTCATACACGAGCGCAGCTTCATGGCATCGGTGCCGCCGAAAACGGCGTGGGCATTGCGCATGGGCTGGTCCAGCAGAGCCTGGGTGATGGTGCGCAGATTCCCGCCCAGGACCGGATCGGCGGCAAACCGCCGGGCCTCCTCCAGGCCGTCCAGACCGTAATACTGGGCGGTGGAGCTGCGGCCCAGACCTTTCAGCTGGGGAAAAATGTACCACATCCAGTGGCTCTGCTTAGATCCCCGGCGGATCTCCGCCAGAGCGGTGTCGAAATCCCGTCTGTGGGCATCGTAAAAACGGTTCATAAACAGCTTCCTTTCAGCAGAAAACGGTGGTAGATGGGCCGGTCATCCTCCGGTTCCGTGGCAGGGATCAGCATTCCCCGGGAAATGAACTCCTCGATCCGCAGAGCGATGAGAGAATCTCCCAGACCGAGCTGATACCGCCCGAGGATCTCACCGATCAACCGGCCCTCATGGAAGCGTTCGGGCTGCCTTTTGATCTCCCGGAGGATGATTCCATCATAAAAATCAGCACCAACACTGACCAATCTGCCGTTGACCACCGCCCGCAGGAGGCCGTTTTCCGATTGAAGCTCCCGCCACAGCGCGGTGTATGACCGCCGCTCGGCCTCCGTCAGGGGCCGTTCCAGCTCCTGAAACCGGCCCAGGTCATAGGGGCTGATCTCGCCCCAGCCGGTGTAGGTGCGCATCTCGCCGTCCAGCACCTCCATTTGGGGCAGCTCCACCACCCGGATGTCGGCATCTGCGGGCAGACAGGTGAGAATATGGCAGAAGCCGCAGGCTTCATCGGGGTTCCGGCTTGTCCAGATGCGCACCGGCTCGGCGGCAGTTTGGACCCGCGTCAGGGATCTCCGGGCGGTTGCCATCAGCTCCGCGCCGATTTCGGCAAAGTTAGGACCGCCGATGAGGACCGTGGACTGCAGATATTCCGCCCGTTCATCGGAAAAGGGCTTTGAAATATCACCCATACTCAAATTCAGAGGAAAACAGACCACATCCCGCGCCGTCCCCTCCACCGCAACAGCGTTTTCACGCTTTCTACGACATTCTTCCTCCACTTTCTCCCGTTCCCGCTCCAGCTCTTCGACGGTGGGCTCGCTGCCGTCATCGTTCAAAATCAGGAGCGCAGTGGAGGAACCGGCGATGTTTTTGATGCCTTTTGCCATCTTCATGGAGCCAGCGGCACTCTCCGTGAATAAAATTTCGATCATTACAGCCTCCTGATGGGAAAAAGCATAAAACTCCGCCCTGTAGCCGGGTCCATGAAGTCATGGACCGCTCCGGCAAGCTCCAGATCCTGCTCCCGCAGGTATCGGAGCATATCCGCAAAGAGCGCAGGCGTATCACCTTCGGCCTTCAGGTATATAAATCCGGGAATTTCCCACCGGGTCCAGCCCACGGGAGCCACAGCATCCTCCGTACATTCCACACCTGCCAGATACAGCCCCCGGCTGAAATCCGTCTCCCAAGGCTGAAAGCTCCGGGAAAAATCCGTCATAGCCCCCCAGAATCCCAGGAGAATGCCCTTTTCGTCCCGCTTGGCCAGGTGTGCCACTTCACCGAAATGGGCATTGGCATCCGCCCAGAGCTTCTGGATAAAGCCGGGGCCATCCTCGGTGGAGCCTTCCTTTCCGAGGACAGAAAAAGCACTCTTGGTGATCGTTTCGATGTTCATAGACTCCCTCACAGCGCAAATTCAATGGCCTCCCGGATGTTCCGTACCCGGAAAACCTCCAATCCCTCGGGGATCTCCACCTTGTCGGAGCCGTAGCGGGGGATGACACACTGCCTGAAGCCCAGGCGGCTGACCTCCTGGAGCCGCTGGGACAGATGGTTCACGGCGCGGATCTCGCCGGTCAGGCCCACCTCGCCGATGGCCGCCAGGGTGGCGGGGATGGGCCGGTCCCGGTACACGGAGGCCACCGCCAGGATCAGGGGCAGGTCCGCCGCAGGCTCGTCCAGCCGCAGACCGCCGACGACGTTGATGTAGGCATCAAAGGTGGAGAGATTCAGCCCGCCCCGCTTTTCCGCCACCGCCATCATCAGCACGGCACGGTTGAAGTCGAAGCCGTCCGCGGCCCGGCGGGGCACATTGAAGCTGGTTTTCGTCACCAGAGCCTGAATTTCGGCCAGCACGGGCCGACTGCCCTCCATGACGCAGGCCACACAGCTTCCCGGCGCATTTTCCGGGCGGCCCTGGAGGAGCATCTTGCTGGGGTTGGGCACCTCGATCAGGCCGGAGTCGATCATCTCGAAAACGCCGATCTCGTTGGTGGAGCCGAAGCGGTTCTTCGCCGCCCGCAGGAGCCGATAGCTGGAGTGCTGGTCGCCCTCAAAGAGGAGGACACAGTCCACCATGTGCTCCAGGACCTTGGGACCGGCGATGGCACCGTCCTTGTTGATGTGGCCCACCACGAAGACCGTCAGGCCCTCCTGCTTGGAGACGGTCATCAGGCTCATGGTACAGTCCTTGACCTGGCTGACAGAGCCAGGGGAGCTTTCGTTGGCTTCGTTATAGAGGGTCTGGATGGAGTCGGCGATGAGAATATCGGGCTTGACGGACTCCACCGCCGCCAGGACCTCACTCATGCGGGTTTCGGAGAGGATGAAGAGCTCCTCGGAGCTGACACCCAACCGCTCCGCCCGGAGCTTGAGCTGCCGCTCGGATTCCTCGCCGGAGACATAGAGCACCCGGCGGCCCCGGCAGATGTTGGCGCAGATCTGCAGCAGCAGGGTGGATTTGCCGATGCCGGGGGCACCGCCCACCAGCACCAGACTGCCCTCCACCGCGCCGCCGCCCAGCACCCGGTCCAGCTCGCCCATGCCGGTGAGAAAGCGGATCTCGTCCCCGCTGTCCACCTGGCTCAGCTTCTTGGGAATGCGGCTCATACCCACCGGGGCAGACTTCGCCCGTCCGGGAGCCACGGGCTTCTCAATGTGCTCCTGCATGGTGTTCCAGGCCCCGCAGGCGGCACACCGGCCCGCCCACTTGGGGCTCTCATTGCCGCAGGCGGTGCAGTAAAAGACTGTTTTTTGTTTGGCCATAGTCGTTACCTCGATTGGTTATTTTGGTTATTATACCAACATTTGTTCGATTGGTCAAGGAATGTATTGCTCTGAGCGAAGAAAGATGTTATACTTACAAAAAGGAGCTGATTTTATGGAGTATACGGTCTTTTACCCCACACCCCTGTCTGAGTTCGACCCCAGGGACGGCAATCTGGATGTGTGCGTCACCTTTGCCGATGGGCAGGACTGCACCTTTGTTTTCGCCACGCCCCGGAATCTTGTGACGCTGATGAAAGGGGAGGGGAAGCCTTATCTGGAGCCCGGTCTGCCCTTTCTCTTCGTGGAGGAGCTGACGGATGAGAACATCCGCGCCTGCCTGGATGCCATTTCCGATGACCGGGCCGCGAAAAATATTTACGGTGCGCAAATCTGGAATTTGATGGACGAATGGAGGACGGATGCAACATGATCATCATTCTGCTCGGCATCGCCCTGATTTTGCTGATCGTGCTTGGCTTGCACCGGGAGTGGATTGACCGCTATCGCAAAAGCTCCGGCGGCATCCGCAACCATGACCCCCAGTTCCGGGAATTCCACTACCGCACTGCACTGCCCGCCGGAGAGGTCCGGGATCGACTGATCCGGGAATTCCGGGTGCCTTTTATGAAATACCGTTTTGAACCGGAGGTAAACCGGATCACCTTTTATTCGGACATGGCCAACGGAAGCATCCCCATGTCCTTCTTCGTCCATCTGACCGCTCATGAAACGGGAACCGCCATCCGGGTGGTCCGGGCCAATCGTCCGTATGGGGATCTGCTGTACCCCTTGATGCAAAATGAATTCTGGCAGCAGCTCGCCGAAGCGGAGCCGGTGCCTTATGAGGAGGGATCTCATGACATTCCGGCAAAATGAAATCTTTTTGAAAGAACTTGTTTTCTGTACCCTGCTGATGGCTGTGCTGAACGTCATCACTCTCGGCGTCCTGGGGACCATTGTCTGGCCGATGCTGATTTGCAGTGTCTTCTGCGGCGCGGGCTGTATCCATTCCTGGCGCACGGAGCCCTCCATCACCATGGACGATCAGGGTGTGCGATGCACTGAAAGGGACAAGCTCCTCTGGGACCTGCGCTGGTCCCAAATTACCGAGGTCCGCAAAACCACCCGTTACAGGAGCCGCGCCGTGCAGCTCATCCCCACGGTCGAGCCGAAGCAGGACCTCCACACCCCTCAAAATCAACTGTTTCTAGGCTTCCAGCTCAGTCGCAAGGCAAAGAAGGCCCTGGACACCTACTGTCCCGGATTACGCAGATAAAGAAGACCGGCACCGCTTTCGGCGGTGCCGGTTTCCTTATCTGTCAAAATGATAAAAGCGGGGTTCCAAGCCATCGATTCGCGCAACCGTCTGCATGGTCCGGCTGGAGAGCTGGGAGAAAGCACGGGAAAACGAATCGGCAGAGGAATATTCGATGTCTTCAATATAGTACCGCTTGTCGAAGAATGCAGGTTTCTTTCGCTGGTCATGGTCAGAGCTGACTCCGATTTTCAGGAGCTTTCCATCGATCAGCAGCTCGATCTCCAGAATATCATTCTCCGCCATCAGCTTCATCAATGCAGACATGGCGATCTCCTCGGTCATTACTTCATCCTTTTTTCTTTTTCCAAACAAAAACATTCCAAAAACCTCCTGAATTTCAATTAAAACACCAATCCCACCAGGATCCCCAGCACAAATCCCGCGCCGCCTACCAGCCAGTAGTCCACGGGATTCTTCTTTACGGGCTTGCGGCGGACATGACGGACCACCACTTTTTCCTGGACCTGGACCCGTTCCACGGTCTCCACCACATTGAGGACCACGGATTTGGGCTCCGGGCGGATGCCGGTGGCGAGATACTCGACCTCTGTATCAAAGAGCTCCGCCAATTGGATCAGCTTGCCCGTGTCAGGGGAGGAGGAGCCCTGCTCCCATTTGCTGACAGCCTGACGGGAGACTCCCAGGCGTGTCGCCAGCTCCGTCTGGGAGATGTTCTTTTCTTTTCTCAGTGCGGTGATGCGTTCACCGATATTCATAACTTTTCAGCTCATTTCTATGTCAACTATTGGTTGCATCCGCTGTTTTGCCGAACATTACAGCAGGGGAGAGGAGGTCATTTTTCCTTCTCCAGTCTTGCAATTGGGCTGGCCTCGGCGGCGATTTTCAGCTCCGTGGACTCGATGTGGGTGTAGATCTGGGTGGTGTTCAGATTCTCATGGCCCAGTACATCCTGGACCGTTTTCACATCCACGCCGCCGGAGAGCATCAGCGTGGCGGCGGTGTGTCGGAGCTTATGGGCGGAGAATTGCTCCGCATCCAGGCCCGCCTGGGTCAGGGCTTTTTTTACCAGCCGGTGGACGGCCGTGACGCTGATCCGCTCGCCGTTGCGGGAGCCGAACAGAGCCCGATTGTCCGTAAGCACTTTTTTGTTGCGTTCGGCCAGGTAATCATCGATGGCCCGGCGGCAGGGGGAGCCGAAGTAGACGAATCGCTCCTTGTTGCCTTTGCCCACCACGCGCAGGCGATCCTCGTACACATCCGCGATGTTCAGGCCCACCAGCTCACTGCGTCGGATACCGCAGTTGAGGAAGATCATCAAAATCGCGTAGTCCCGCTTTTCATTGGGGCCGGACACGGCGTTCAGCAGCGCGGCAGACTGGTCCAGGGTCAGATATCGCGGCAGGCTCCGGCGGAGCTTGGGGTACTCCAGATCCGCCACGGGATTCTCGTCCAGCTGCTTGGTCCGCACGGTCAGATACTTGTAGAAGGACTTCAGAGCCGACAGCTTCCGGGCTCTGGAGGACGCACTGATGCCCCGGTCGGACATGGGCGTATCCGGGTCCGCCGTGCGGTCATTGGCAAGCCACGAGAGGAATTCGTAGACATCCGAGGTGGTGATGCCCGCGATGAAATCCAAATCAATGTCCCGGATGTCCACCGTCTCAAAGGGCACATTCAGGCTCTGTCCGGAGCGCATCAGCTTCATGAACCGCAGAAACATCCGCATGTCCAGATGATACTCGGAGATGGTCCGGGGCGACTGGGCCTTGATATTTTCATGATAACTCAAAAACTCCCGCACCACAGCGGGACAATCAGAATATTTGCGCATAAAGAAACCTCCGGAAGAGATGGGAGATAAACGATAGAGGATACAAGATAGGCCGGTGCCTACCCGAAACCGCTCCCAAAAGAGCGCGGCGTACCCCTTACCCAACGCAACAAAATTAAAATTTTGTTGCGTTGGGTCCAAGGATAGCCCGGTTCCAATATGGTATCACAGGACGGGCGGGATTTCAAGGTTTGCGGGCTCTTTTCTCTTGTTTTGTTGCGTTGGGCATAAAATCACCCGACGGAGCACGCTGTCAAATGCGCGTGTCCGTTGGGCGATCCTTATTTCTTGCCTCTGCAATTTGAAAATGCCAGGAACTCGTTCAGTCCGGTGTAATGCTTGTACGGATAACGGTGCGTCGTCATTTCCCCGTTGCGTTCCTTGACACAGATCCGCAGGACCAGTCCCACGTTATATCGCCGTTCCGGAAGCTGTTCCACTGCCGTGTCGACCTTTACGATCCGGGACCAGTCATAAGGCATGGCTTTTCCCCAAGCCGTATATAAAATGATTCCCTGGTCATCATAGGCCATGCGGTCATTCCGGTCCGTCAGGACTCCATACATCGCAAAGAACACCATTCCAACAGCAAATGTCATACCCTCACGGCCGAAAATGATCCATGCGACAAGGCATACAGCAGCTGCTGCCAGGCCGCCATACAAGCCACTGCGGTTTGTTCTTCGTATTTCGCCAAGCATTTTACCCCTCCAAATCCAGAAAAACGCCGGAAAACCCGGCGTTTTTCTTATTTCAGCACACACTCGTGAAGCTCTATCATCTGCACCACACCGGGTACCACGTCCACCAGACGGTATTTTCCCTCCCGGTAGGCATTGTAAAGTCGCGTTAATTCTTCTGCCAGCCAGGAGCCAAAAGAATCCCATCGTTTCAGGATCTTGTCGCCGTTATATGGCAGACAGTACACGGGGCTTTTGTCCCCGTCCGCGGCGGTATCCATGCAGACATGGGCCATGCCGATGTCCTCCCACTGGGTATAGGTGGCGAAGAACAGCCAGCTTCGTGGGGTCCTGCGGGTCCGGTGGCCATCGACGAACCGGATGGGGTCCGCCACACGGGAGCCCGCCAGCTTTTCCCGGTCCCGATCCATTCCGGCGATTTTCAGGACTCTGCCCATCACATTCAATCCGTTGGTGATCCGCAGAAAATCCAGAAATTCCGCCGGGATTTTCCCGATGTATTCCATCTGCAACTGCGCAATTTCATCATCAGAAAGTCCGGGAAAACGCTCCAGAAACCACAATTTTTCCAATTCATCCATGGAATTCATGATAACGGCATCGGAGCGCGGGTCTGTCAGCGTATTGCGGACAGGAATCTGAAGAAGCTCCTCAATTCCGGTCATCGGTCAGATCTCCTTCCCGGATGTGATACAGGTGCTGCACTCCCCTGCCGTCGGTAAATTCGATGACAAAGGAACTTGTCTCGTCGTGGTAGACACCACTCAGCTCCAGAATGTCGTTTTCTCCCAGACTCAGCGCGGAGAACAGCAGCTCCTGGGCGATGGGCATATCCTCCATCCACATGACCTCGCTGATCTGGACCTGATAGACGGTGCCGATGACACCCACCAGCAATGTTCCGCCCTCCTGGCCCAGGGTGATGGGGATGCGGTGTCCGTCCTCCCCTTCCCATCTCAGGCACAGATCACCGGAAGTCCCGTCACCGGCCGCGGGGAAATATTCCTCCAGCAGAATGCCCTCCAGATCCGCGTAGGGCAGCTCCGCCTTGATGATGCCGGCGGCGTAGGGGCCGAGCTCGTACTGGTTATAGAAGATGACCAGCCCCTCATTGTTCATATACCAGTAGGGAGTCATATTTCCGTAGATCATGGAGGTGGCGATGGTGTCGCCATAATCCTCGAACAGGCCGTTACCGCCATCGATCATGGTGAACTTTTCATCCACCCGTGCCCGGACCAGCTTCGCCAGCTCCGGCGCGGCCTCCTCCAAAATCACATCCTCCAGATGCAGGAGCCGCTGGCCGGAGATATCCAGATTGTAGGCGGTCTGGACGGAATTGGGATGACTGCCGCCGGAATAGAGGGAGCTCAGGGAGATCAGAGACACCACAGCTTCGTCATGGCGGGCCACGCCAAGCTGCTGGTAGTTGGAATAGCTGTAAAAGCCATCAGTCCCCCACTCCGCCACGAATTCATCGGCGTAGGTATGGAGGTTTTCGCTGTCCACCTGAAAATCCCGGCGGATGCCGCTGAGGATCTCACTGACCCATTCGGTCCGGTCGGGGTCCTGGGAGACGAATTCCGCCTGGGCGTAGTTCTCGTAGACCAGCGTCACGCCGTCATCGTTTTCCATGGCGTTGCTGTACTGGTTGATGCGGAAGTATTCCGCTTCACTGTGCTCCCCTTCTCCCACTTCAGCGGTTTCCAGATCCTCCACACCGGCTGGCGCGGTGGTCTCAGCAGCAACTGTGTCCCGATCCTCCCAGCCGTTCCCCTCCGGCGCAGATGCGCCGCAGGCCGACAGAAGGATTGCACATATCAACATAAAACTCAACTTTCGGAGCATAATTTCCACCCCTTTTTTGTTTTATCATAGCATATCCGCCATTTGAATGCAATCAAAAGTGCGGTAAATTAAGTTCTTAAATCATTTTTGAAAAACCTGTCACATTCCGCCCCGCAAATGGTATAGTATCAGTAAGAGAGGAGGCGATGCCATGGACCGCGAACCCATTCTGGCTCTGCTGCTGGCCCGCCGGGAGGAAGCCGTCGGGGCCATGCGGGCCCAATTCGGAAAGCGGCTGATGATGACCGCCATGAACATCCTGAACGACCGGGAGGATGCAGAGGAGACCGTCAGCGACACCTATCTCGCCGTATGGAATACGGTACCGCCCAGGGAGCCGGTGCCCCTGGCCCCCTTCGTCTACCGGGTGGGGCGGAATCTGGCCCTGAAGCGGCTGCGGCAAAACACCGCCCGCAAGCGCGACAGCCGTCTGGAGCTGTCGCTGACAGAGCTGGAAGCCTGTATTCCCACCCCGGCCCTGGAGGAGGAAGCGGATGCCCGGGAGCTGGGCCGCGCCATCGACCGTTTTCTTTCCGCGCTCCCCAAGGAAAGCCGGATCATCTTCCTGCGCCGCTACTGGTTCGGCGACAGTGTCAGGGAGATCGCCGCCAATCTGGGCCTGCGGGAGAACACCGTCACCGTCCGGCTCTCCCGGACCCGCGAGAAGCTCCGTACTTATCTGCAAAAGGAGGGTCACATCGATGAATGAACGACTGCTCGATGCTTTGGATGAGATCAGTGACCGCCACATTAACGAGGCGGCCACCGCAAAAAAACGAAACACCCGGCTCCTGATCCGCGCCGCCGCCGCCATCGTCGCGGTGGTGTTGCTCCTGGGCTTCCTGGGGCTGGATCAGACCGCCACCGCCACCCAGATGCTGGTCTCCCCCGCCCCGGTCCGGGAGGCAAAATGGCCCACCCGGACGGATTACCCGGACGATGGGGCCTTAAAAGCCGCCAAAGAGGAATACAACCGTCGATACAAGCTGGTGAAGAATTCCATGGCGGAGCTTTCCCCCTTTTGGGATGCTTCCTGCCGGGAATTTCTCAGCGGCGAGGAAAACGGGGTCTGGTCCCCGGTGAATCTGTACCTGTCCCTTGCCATGCTGGCTGAGATCTCCGCCGGAGACACCCGTCAGGAGATTTTGGACACCCTGGGAGCCGAGTCCATGGAAGAGCTCCGGACCACCGTCCGGGCCCTCTGGGAGACCGTAACCACCACATTCCCGGTGGCGACACGTCGCCTCGCCGCGTCAGTCTGGCTGGATGACAGTCTGCAATACCACGAGGAAGCCATCGCGGCCCTGGGAAATGCCCACTACGCATCGGTCTACCGCACGAATCTAAGTAGCCCGGAGTCCGGTGAAGCCATCGGGAAATGGATCAGTCAGCAGACCAAGGGCATGCTGAGTCCCCAGCCCCAGCCGGAAGCCAACGGCACACGGGTCCTGGAGCTGGTCTCGACATTGTACCTGGACGAGAACTGGCTGAAGACATTCGACCCGGCAGACAACCGCGAGGGCCTGTTTCACGCCCCCGACGGCGACACCCCCTGCACCTACATGAACAGCCTGAGGGAGACGGACGGCTACGCCCGGGGTGCGGATTACACCGCCGTGTCGCTGTCCACCTGGGGCGAGTCCAAACTGTGGCTGATCCTGCCGGATGCGGGGACCACCCCGGCGGACCTGCTCCAGCGGGGGGATTATCTGGACACGGTCCTCCGAGCGGAGGGCGTCGAGGAGCAGCCGGTCCAGCTCACCATGCCGAAATTCGACGTTAGCTATGACACAGACCTCTCCGCCGGTCTGAAAAATCTGGGGATCGAACATGCATTTTCCCTCCTGGGAGGCGATTTTTCCGCCGCGTTGTCCCTGGATGCGCCCATCCGGGTGGGAGCCGTCCGCCAGTCCGCCCGGATCATCGTGGACGAGAACGGTGTCCGCTGTTCCAGCGGCACGGAATCTTACCTGATGGCCGCAGGCATCCGGGAACCCGTCAGGGTTGTGGTGGACCGGCCCTTCCTCTTTGTGCTGACCACCCACGGCATCCCCCTCTTCGCGGGCGTCGTGACACAGCCCTGAAAAAACAGGCGTTGCAGAAATTGCAACGCCTGTTTTCATTTGGAAACAATGGTCTTCGGGTCCAGCCATTGGGGGAATTCCTCCGGGGCCAGGAGCCGCTCCGGCTCTGCCAGAAGGATGCCGATGTCGGTGCGGACCAGCCGCTTCATGTAGTTCCCGGCATTTTCCGTCACAAGTCCGTGCTTCAGAAAGCCGATGGTCACGGTTAAATCCGAGCGAACGATGCACGCCCCCGCGCCCGTGTCGCCGTTCATGCCGCTGTTGATGTCCACGCTGAGGACGAAGGCTCCGCTTTCGTTGATGGCCTCGATGGCGGCTCGGTAATTCTCCCGCAGGTCCCCGGCAAAGCCCGTGCCCAGCAGACAGTCCACCACCGTATCAAAGCCCGCCAGACATCCCGGCGAAAAGGGCGCGATGGGGATCCCCAGACTCAGGGCCTTTTCGGCATAATGGGCACTGTCCGCAGACAGACGGCTGCTGACGGTGAAAAGGGCACATTGATAGCCTCTCTCCCACAAAATACAGGCCAAAGCAAAGCCGTCGCCGCCGTTGTTGCCGGAGCCGCAGACGATGGCGGCACTCCCCTGCCAGTCATGGGAAAGAAAAACGCCCATGGCCGCCCGGTGCATCAGCTCCGGACCGGGCACGAAATTGGCGATGGTGTACGCATCGCTGTCGCGCATATTTTGGACGGAAATGCAGTCCAGCTTTTGGAGCTCTCTGGCCAGCTTCTCTGCAAACGTCCGATGGCCCTGCTCCGTAAAATGGACACCGTCGTAGCAAAGGGGGATGCTCCACTCCTGCGGATCGATGAACCGGACACCCGGAAGTCCGGCGATCTTCCGGTAAGCATTCGCCAATTCCTTAGAGCGGCGAACCAGCTCTTCGGAGCCGACCCATTCGCCCCGGCAGAGCGCGGGCGGAGCCACAAGGGCGATATGGACGGGTCCGATAGTTTTTAAAAACGCCTCCATCCGATGGGCGACACTCTCCGGCTCGTCGCCGTTGAGCAGATCGTTGGTTCCCAGCATCACCAGGACCAGGTCTGCGTCCGCAGGAAGCTCCACCGTCTGCCGGGGCACACGCCGCCCGCAGGAACCGGCGTTCACCATCTCCCACCCGGTCAGCTCCCCAAGATATTCAGGCCAGGGGTGGTCATACCGGTCCCCCAGAAAGCTTCTGGGATCGTAGCCCCAGGTATTGGAATCGCCAAAGCAAATTACCTTCATAAAAATCGCCCCTTTTTGCGGAAAAAGCCCGGCATCGTCGGGCTTTTATCAGCTCTGATCCAGATACATACAGGCCGCCATGGCTGCCACGGCACCGTCGGAGGCGGCGGTGACCACCTGGCGAATGCGCTTGGAGCGGCAGTCGCCTGCCACGAACAGTCCCTCGGTCCTGGTGCGGCAGTCCTCGGCGGAGTCAAAGTAGCCCCACTGGTTCAGTGCGGCATGGCCCGCAAAGGCATCGTTTTCGGGAATCAGGCCCACTGCCAGGAACGCGCCGTCCACATCGACAGAAAACTCCCGACCGTCCTCGCACTTCAGGTCCAGACCCGTCAGGGTGCCGTTTTCACTGCGGTAGCCGGTGACGACGGTGGAAAAATGAACGGTCACATTATCCTTCTCCATCAGGGCCTCGGCCAGCTTCTTCTCGCCGGTGAAATTGGGCAGATTCTGGATGACGGTGACGGACTTGCTGGTTTCAGCCAGCAGCAGAGCCTCCTGGAGGGCGGAATTGCCGCCGCCGACCATGGCCACGTCCTGGCCCGCATAGAAGGCACCGTCGCAGACGGCGCAGAAGGAAATGCCGCCGCCGATGAGCTCCTCCTCACCGGGCAGGCCCAGCATCCGGTGCTTGACGCCCAGGGCCAGGATGACCGTACGGCCCTCAAACTCCGCGCCGTCCTCGGTGGACACCAGGAAGCCGTTTTCGGTCTTCTGAAGGCCGGTGACGGTCTCCAGCTCCATATCCGCGCCCAGAGCCATGGCCTGCTCGGTGAGCTTGTCGGCAAACTCCGCGCCGGAGATCTGCGCCGTTCCGGGGATGTTCTCCACCTTGGGAGAATAGGCGATCTGACCGCCGAAGCCGTTCTTCTCGATGACCACAACGGACTTACCGGCGCGCAGACCGTAAACTGCCGCAGTCAGACCGGCGGGACCGCCGCCGACGATGACGATATCATACATTTCGATTACCTCTCTTATGGGAAAGGCCCGGGATGCCCCGGGCCTTATGTTTTTAGTGGGAAGCCAGATACTTCTTGATCTCGTTGACGGAGTAGTAGGTCTGGAAGCCGGCGGGGCCCTCCACCACCAGGGTGGGTGCGCCCTTGATGCCGAACTTGCGGCAGAGCTCCAGATTCTCCTCGGCGATGTACTTTTCAAAGGCCGCGCCCTTCTTGGCCAGCAGATTCTCCGCCACCCGGCAGTTGGGACAGGTCAGGCGGGAGATCAGGATGGTCCGGGCATCACCGGCGGCGGGGATCTCGTAGGAGGGTGCCGCGGCGGCCATAACCTTGGGCTGGGACTCCACGGCGGGAGCGGTCTTCTTCAGCACGGAGGTGCCCACATTGTAGACCTTGCGATCCTTGAACTCCTGGCTCTTGCCGTCGTTCCAGTTCTGGACGGGGCGGTAGTAGCCGGTGATACGGGAGTAGACCTCGGTCTTCTTGCCGCAGTGGGGGCAGATGTACTGCTCACCGGGGAGATACCCGTGATCCACACAGACCGCGTAGGTGGGGCTCATGGTGTAGTAGGGCAGCTTGTGGTTCTGGGCGATCTTGCGGACCAGGGAGGCGGCGGCCTTCCAGTCTGGCAGCTTCTCGCCCAGGAAGGCGTGGAAGACGGTTCCGGAGGTGTATCGGGTCTGCAGCTCGTCCTGGATCTCCAGGGCGGTGAAGATATCCTCGGTGTAGCCCACGGGCAGATGGGAGGAATTGGTGTAGTAGGGAGTGCCGTTCTCGTTGGCGGTGATGATGTCGGGGAACTGCTCCTTGTCATGCTTGGCGAAGCGGTAGGTGGTGGACTCGGCAGGGGTGGCCTCCAGGTTGTAGAGGTCGCCGTAGAGCTCCTGGTAGTCGCTCAGACGCTCGCGCATGTGGTCCAGGACCTCGGCGGCGAACTTCTGGGTCTTCTCGTGGGTCAGGTCCGCACGGAGCCACTTGGCGTTCAGGCCCACCTCGTTCATACCGATCAGGCCGATGGTGGAGAAATGGTTGCCGAAGGTGCCGAGGTAACGCTTGGTGTAGGGATACAGGCCGTTGTCCATGAGCCGGGTGATGACGGTGCGCTTGACCTTCAGGCTCCGGGCGGCGATGTCCATGAGCTTGTCCAGGCGGGCATAGAAATCAGCCTCATCCTTGGCCAGGAACGCGATCCGGGGCAGGTTGATGGTGACAACGCCGATGGAGCCGGTGGACTCGCCGGAGCCGAAGAAGCCGCCGGACTTTTTCCGCAGCTCCCGCAGGTCCAGACGCAGACGGCAGCACATGCTGCGGACATCGCTGGGCTCCATGTCGGAGTTGATGTAGTTGGAGAAATAGGGGGTGCCGTACTTGGCGGTCATCTCGAAGAGGAGACGGTTGTTCTCGGTCTCGGACCAGTCAAAGTCACGGGTGATGGAATAGGTGGGGATGGGATACTGGAAACCGCGGCCATTGTAGTCGCCCTCAATCATGATCTCGATGAAGGCCTTGTTGACCATGTCCATTTCCTTCTTGCACGCGCCGTAGGTGAAGTCCATCTCCTTGCCGCCGACGATGGCGTTCATGTCCTTCAGATCGGGCGGGCAGACCCAGTCCAAGGTGATGTTGGAAAACGGTGCCTGGGTGCCCCAGCGAGAAGGCGTGTTGACACCGTAGACGAAGGACTGGATGCACTGCTTGACCTGCTCCTGGGACAGGTTGTCCACCTTGACGAAGGGAGCAAGGTAAGTGTCGAAGGAGGAGAATGCCTGTGCACCGGCCCACTCGTTCTGCATGATGCCCAGGAAGTTGACCATCTGGGAGCAGAGGGTGGAGAGGTGCTTGGCAGGACCGGAGGTGATCTTGCCGGGAACGCCGCCCAGACCCTCCTGAATGAGCTGCTTCAGGCTCCAGCCTGCGCAATAGCCGGTGAGCATGCTCAGGTCATGCAGGTGCATGGCGGCGGAGCGGTGGGCCTCAGCGATCTCGTCGTCGTAGATCTCATGGAGCCAGTAGTTGGCGGTGATGGCACCGGAATTGCTCAGGATCAGACCGCCCACGGAGTAGGTCACGGTGGAGTTCTCCTTCACCCGCCAGTCGTTGATCTGCAGATAGTTGTCCACCAGATCCTTGTAGTTGAGCAGAGCGGAGTTGACGTTGCGGATCTTCTCCCGCTGGCGGCGGTAGAGGATGTAGGCCTTGGCCACATCGGCGTAGCCCGCATCGGACAGGACCCGCTCGACGCTGTCCTGGATGCTCTCCACAGAGATGATACCCTCCTTGATCTTGGGCTCAAAGTCCGCGCTGACCTGCAATGCCAGCAGATTGATGACGCTGGGATGGTAGTTCTTACCCACGGCATCAAAGGCCTTGACCATCGCGCCGGATATCTTGGAAATATCAAAATCGACGTTCACACCGTCGCGCTTCATAACTTTATACATGGATACGTCCCCCTTATGAATCAATAAAGGCAATGCGCCCAAAATCGCGCATTGCCCGTATTATATAATGCAAACTGTGTGAAGTCAATATTTGGGGGAGAAGTTTGGAGGAAAGCACAATATCTAGCAGTTGTTATGTCCCCCTCAGCTCCACCCGTTCGGCACAGGGTCCGAGAATCCGGCAAAATTGTTCCAGTTCCGCGCCCGTTGGGGCGGAAAATCCCCCAACCGGCACCGTATCCCGGTCCACAAAGGGTTGTACAAAAAGGCGAGGGATCGGTTTACCGTTTGTGGTTTCCAGGAGCCAATCGGCCATGGAAGTTATGGTTTCGCCGGAATGGAGCGGATTGGCCACGGTGGTGCGAAGCTCAAAATCCACCGGCGAGTCCATCAAAAGCCGGATGCTTTGGCGGATCTTTGCCAGCTCCACCTGCGCAAGGCCCACGGTTTCGGCGTAGCCCTCCGGGCCGTTTTTCAGGTCCATGGCAACGTAGTCCACAAGCCCCTGGTCCAGGACCGCTTCCAGGATTTCAGGCCGGTAGCCGTTGGTGTCCAGCTTCACGGCATAGCCCAGGGCCCGTACCTCCCCCAGGAGGGCCGGAAGCTCCGGGTGGAGTGTCGGCTCGCCGCCGGTGATGCACACGCCCTCCAGGATGCCCTGCCGCTTCCGAAGAAAGGCCAGCAGTCCCGCCACAGTCATGACCTCCTCCCCATCGCCCAGGAGCTCTGCGTTGTGGCAGTAGGGACACCGGAAATTACAGCCGTTCAAAAACACCGTACAGGCCACCCTGCCGGGATAGTCCAGCAGAGTCAGCTTTTGAATACCGACGATCTTCATTGCGTCCCTCCTCAGTCCATGGTCCCGTATTCCATCTCGTCCAGGAATTTTTCCAGCTTGGCTCTGGCCCGCTGGATCTCACCGGGGTCCTTGCGGCTCAGGACCCGCTCGAAGTCCAGCACCGCCCGGTCAATGGCCATGCGGGCCTCGGCGGTGGATTCCTCGTACATTCTCTCGCCCCGCAGGAGCAGCAGGCGGTTGGGCTCCTCTTCCCGGGGATCGCGCTTGAGGTAGGCCAGCTGGGCCAGCCGCTCCTCGGCCTCCTGATCCGTCATGCGGTTTTTGGAGTTCTGGATGATGATGCGCCGCCGCAGGCCCGTGGATCGCACATGGACCTCCACCTCCAGCAGGGCGTTGACATCGTAGGTATAGGTGATGTCCACCGCTTCATTCCCCTTGGGCCCGGCGGGGACGCTGACGGTCAGCTCCCCCAGCAGTAGGTTGTTGCCCGCCATGCGGCTCTCGCCCTGGAGGATCTTGACGCAGACCTTGGTCTGGTTCTCATGGGCGGTGCAGACGGTCTGGGTCCGGCTGACGGGGATGACGGTGTTGCGTTCGATGATGGGCAGATAGTGGCCGCCCTCCTCAAACATGCCGTTGTCCGCCACCACCTCGGTACCGAGGGTAAAGGGGCACACGTCCGTCAGGACCACCTCCTGGATCTCCCGGTCCCGCTCTTTCATGGCGCACTGCAGTGCCGCGCCCAGGGCCACCGCCACATCCGGGTCGATGCGCAGGCTGGGCTTCTGGCCGAAGAGCCGCTCCACGAACCGGCGGATCACCGGCGAGCGGGTGGCTCCGCCCACCAGGACCACCCGGTCGATCTCCTGCAGACTGACTCTGGCATCCCGCAGACTCCGCTCCACAGGCTTTCTCAGCCGCTCCAGCAGGGGCGCACAGGCCGCTTCATACTGCTGCAGAGTCAGGGGCATGGCGTGGGTCTTCTCCCCCAGGTTGCAGATCATGATGATGGTGGGCGTATCGGAAAAGGCGCACTTGCACCGCTCGGCGGTCTTGCGGACCTCCGCACGGGTCTTTACATCCAGACTCTCCTGTGCAACGCCCGCGTGGGCGTAAAACAGGTCACAAAGGACCTTCGTAAAGTCCTCGCCCCCCAGGAAATTGTCGCCCGCGATGGCGTGGACCTCCATGATGGGGCTGTAGTGCTCCAAAATGGACACGTCAAAGGTGCCGCCGCCCAGATCAAAGACCAGATACCGGACATCGTCCTGCTCCGCCATGCCGTGGGCGATGGCGGCGGCGGTGGGCTCGTTGATGATGCGCACCACATTCAGACCCGCCAGCTCACCGGCGCGCTTGGTGGCCTTGCGCTGGTGGTCGTTGAAATAGGCGGGCACGGAGATGATGGCATCGGTGACGGGTTCCCCCAGATGGGCCTCGGCGTCCTCCTTCAGGCTTTTCAGGATCAGGCTGCTGAGCTCCTCCGCCCGGAAATGGCGGTCTCCCAGCCGGAAATCCCGGTCGGTGCCCATGCTGCGCTTGAACACCGCCGCGCTCTGGAGGGGATGGAGCAGGGCCCGCTCCCGGGCCGCCTCACCGATGTAGAGCTTCCCCGCTTCGTCGATGCTGACCACCGAGGGAGTCAGGACATTGCCCAGCCGGTTGGGGATCAGCTCCGCCCGGCCGTTGCGAAAACAGGCGACCAGGGAATTGGTGGTTCCCAGATCGATTCCAATGAGCATAGGGTTTATCCTTTCTTTTTCTTCAAACGGATCTCACCGGAGCGGAAGTCCAGCTCGTCGGGCCAGTTCTTCTGTCCCGCCAGGTAAAGCTCCTTGGCCTTTGCCCGGTTTCCGGCGATCTCCTCGATATAAGCTTCATAAATATCGGCATCCTTGCATTTGCCGTAGGTGCAGTATTTGCACAGGGGGCAGCTCCTCGCCTTCGCGAGCTCGGCGCGGGCCTCCTCCATCCGGCCCAGCAGGGCCAGCAGAGCACTTCTGCGGGTGCGGTAGATGGGCTCGTCCACCTGAAAGGATGCAAGTCTGCTGTCCACGATTTCCAGGCCCTTGGCGGCGATCTTCTGAGCACCCGCGTCATCGCCGTGCCAGCGGCAGGCCAGGGCCAGATTGGTCAGCACATGGCTCATATCGCCGCCGTCTTTCAGTCGCTTGCCCCAGAGCTCGATGACCCGCTTGTAGTTGGCTTCCAGCTCGCAAAGCTGGATCCGCAGGTCCGTTTCCTCGTCAGGGGTCATGTTCCGCTTGACCTTGCCGTAGGCAAAGGTGGCCTTGAGCATCCGGCCCCGGAGCAGGTGGAGCCGTCCCGTGGCCTTGATCTGTTCGGGATCGTTCTTCCGGGCGGCGGCCCACTGTTCAAGAACAGCCTCGGCCCGGTCCCACAGGCCGAACTGGGTGCAGATGTCGAACTTCGCCTGGAACCCGCCGGGATAGTCCGCCCGGGCCATGGCATCGTCCACCAGCGTCAATGCCTCCTCGGGCCGACCCATGCGGCACAGAACCTTGATCTGATGGGACAGGAGCCACTCGTAGAAAACCTCCGCATCCCACATGGCCTGGGCAGAGCGGTCGATATGCGCCTTCGCCTGCGCATGGTCCCCCCGGTACTCCTCCAGGAAGGCCATCACCCGCCAGGCATCCATATCCGCGTCATCCATCTCGATGGCGTACTTTGCATAATGCTCCGCGCGGCCCAAGTCACCCAGACTATAGCAGCAGGTGGCGGCGTAGAAGCTCACCTCCGGAGTGGGCCGCCGGTTCAGGATGTCCTCATAAATTTCCAGTGCCTGGGCGGCGTAGGTATCCAGATCCTCGTAGTAGAGGTCCGCCAGGGCCCGCCGTGCGGTGGGGGTGTCCAGGTCCTTGTAAAGGGCGATGGCCTCCTGGAGCTTTCCGCTGCGGACCAGAAGCCAGGATTTCAGACCCAGACAATCCTGGTCCTGGGGCTCCAGGGCAAGGCCCTTGTCCGCCATGGAGATCAGGATGTTCCGGTCGGATTCCTTTTCCAGCTCCATCCGCTGGGCCATCAGGTTGGCCATGCGGTAGTACAGTGCCGCGCCGTCCAGCAGATTTTCGCCCTCCTCCACCCGGCGGGAGATGGCCTGATAGGACCGGAAGGCTCCGTCAATGTCTTCATCCGCCAGCTCCTGAAGCTGTGCCCGGACGAAGTCCAGGGAGATATCCTCGGGCGCACCGGCCTCCTTCAGATATGCCAGGATATCCCGGACCTCGTCAAAGGCCCCGTTACGCAGGAGGATCTGCAGGCGCAGAATGTACATGCTCAAATCATTGCCCCGAAGTGCCTGGGCCCGGTCCACAGCCTCGAAGGCCTCCCGGTCCCGGCGGAGCTTGTAGTAGCAAAGAGCCTGAACGAGATGGGCGTACCAGCTTCCACGGGACACCGCCAGCAGACGGCCCATGACCTCGATGGCCTGGTCATATTCACCCGCGCTGAAATGGATGTTGCCCATCATGGTCAGCACATTGATGTCCTCCGGCGCAAGGTCCACGGCCTCGGCAAACGCTTCCCGCGCCCGGTCCTTCTGTCCGCACTGCATCAGGCAGTTGCCCAGCACCTGGAGCATCTCCGGCAGACGGCGGATGCGCTTTTCGGTCTTCTCGGTGCCGTCGGGGGTCATCTCCCGCAAAAGGGCAACCAGCTTCTCCAGGTGCTCCGCAGCCTCCTCAAACATCCTGATCTGATGGTAGAGCTTGGCGTAGAGATTGTTGTAGTCAAAGGGATCGGCGGTGGCTTCGTCTACGGTTTCCGCCACCTCCAGAGCCTTGTCCGGCCGCTCATTCTGCAGATGGCACCAGGCCAGGTCGATGGCGGTGGCCGTATCGGTGGGGTCAGCCGCCAGCGCGGCCTCGTACTGGCCGATGAGAACATCGTTCCAGGTGCGCAGCAGCTCCGCCAGCCGCTCCATGGCCACGGGATCATCGCCGCATTCATGCATGACCTCAAAAACGCGCTCCTTGGCATTGACCAGATCTCCCCTGCCCGCCAGGGCATTGGCAAGAGCTTCCTTCGCATAAACGTTCCGGGGGTCGCGCTCCAGAACCACATTCAGGACCGCTTCGGCTTCAGCATACCGCTGCATGGAAATGCAGATCAGGGCATAGTCGGTCTTCATGTTGTCCAGGTGGGGGTAGCGTTCCGCCAGTGTGCGGAATCCATTCAAAGACTCCTCCTCCCTGCCCTGGATGAAGGCCAAGTGCAAGCGCATACCCATGCCGAAGGGATGCTGCTCGGGCAGAGCCTCCATCCGGTCAAGAATGGGCCCCCGCTCCTCCGTAACAGTCCGGATGCACTCATAATAGAGCCTGCGGTAATCATCGCAGCTCTTGGCATCCAGACCGGGCTCGAAGTCCTCATAGGTCAGGGCCTGATCCATGCGAACGCCGCCCAGAATGCACTGCTCCACAAAGTCCCGGGGTAGGCTCTCGCAGAGCTCCTCCGCCCGCTCGACCCAGTCAAAGGCCCGGTCCAGAACCTGCCACACAGCGCGGGGCAGATAGTAATGCTCCATCAAAAACTTCAGCAGTTCCTCCTCAGCCTGGGGCCGGGTGTCCAGGGCAGCGCAAATGTCGTCAGCCAGCAGTTCCTCCCAGCGTGCGGGGGCAATGCGGGCGGGATAATCATTATAAACGCTCTCCACCTGTGCCATCCAACGGCCCACGGGGGTAAGCTCCTCCTGGGTGGCGGGCTGATCGGTAAGGCGCAGGGCCTCCTCGTAGGCGGCCCGGAGGGCCTTAAATTCCTCGGGCTTGTCTTCGGGGTTCGTCACCTTCAGCTTTGCCCGGTAGGCGGCGGTGATGGCCTTTTTATCATCCGTGGGCCCAATGCCCAGAATCGTCCAGTCCATGAATTTCCGTCCTTTCTGTTTCCAGTATTACATTTTATGATAACACACGGATGGAAAAAGCACAAGAAATTTGTAGTGGAATATCCCAAAACGAAAATTGAGGGCGGCACTTTCGTGCCGCCCTCTTGCTTAGGGGTTGGGGGGATTTAGTTCAGGGTGACGCCGGACTGGGTGAAGGCCCAATCCTCGATGACCACTTCCGCGCCCAGAGTCACATTCTCCAGAGCGGAGCAGCCGAAGAAGGCACCCTCGCGGATGTAATCCACGTTCTCCAGGTTGATGGTGGTCAGGCTGGTGCAGTTCTTGAATGCGTAGTTACGGATCTCGGTAACGTCGGCACCCAGCTTGACGGTGGTCAGGTTCTTCAGCTCGTAGAATGCCATCTGGCCCACATCGTGGATGCCGTCCTCGATGACCACGGTGGTGATCATGTCAGCATAAGCACCCCAGGGCAGAGTCAGAACGCCATTGACCTTCCAATAGTTCTTCAGGTTGGTCTGGCCGCCCTCGGTCTGCTCGGTGGGAGAGAAGGTCAGGGTACCGTCGGAGGTCAGGACCCAGGTGGTGTAACCGGACCAGCCCTCAGCCACCACGGTGACCTCGGGTGCGGGAACCATGCCCTCGTTGACGATGAACTCCCTGGTCTCACCGGCGGCAGCGTTGATCTGCTTCTGGTTGACGGTGACGGTGGTCTCCAGCTTCTTCAGGACGTTGAAGGTCAGGCTCAGGATGTTTGCACCGGCCTCGATGCCGTCCAGATCGACGAAGCCGTAGGTGACGGAGCCGTCGGCGTTCTTGGTGGCGGTGTAGTCGGCGGAGCCGATCACAGCGGCCAGCTCCAGGATCTCGGTATCCCAGTTGACCTCGACAACACCGTTGTTGGTCAGGGCCTCGGCGGTGATATCGACGGTGACGGTGGTCTCGTCCTCGTCAGTCTCGGACTCGGTCTCAGCCACGGGAGCCTGGTAGACTCTGTTGATGGTGCATGCATCGGCGGCAGCAGCCAGCTCAGCAGCGGAGACGGGAGCGGAGTGGATGGTGGCGATGGACTCGTAGGCGGGCAGCGCGTTGGGAGCCTCACCGTTGTTGGTGACGGAGGTGATGGTGGCGGGCCAGACATCGGCACCCACATTGCCCAGATAGGTGGAGACGAAGGTATCGGCAGCCTCGTCATAGACCAGGCGGTACAGCTCGTTGGTGGAGCCGTTGAAGGCAGACAGGTACAGGTTGCCGTCCTCACCGACGACCATGGAGCAGTACATATCCTCCTCGTAGCCAGGGAAGTCCAGCTCCAGATCGGTGGGATAGTAGTTCAGGGATGCGCCATAGCCGGAGGCGGAGGGATAGACCCAGAAGCTCCAGATGAAGCCGGCGTTGTCCAGCATCATGATGTGCTCGGAGTCGTAGACCTTACCCTGAGAGGTGATCTGCTCGTAGCCGGCAGAGGCGACAGCAGTCAGGTAGCTTGCGCCGGAGTAGTTGGCCAGATAGGAGCTCAGACCGAAGGCAGAGGTATCCAGGGCCAAGGGGTCCTTCGCGGGCAGCAGGTAGTAGTAGTAGACGCCGTTGACCTTGGGAGCGGACTCGGTGGAGTAGTACTCGGAGTAGACCATATCCCACAGGGGAACGCCGGCGGCGTTGGCCACAACGGACTCGGATGCGCCGGAGACGGGATCGACCACGTGCATGTTCCAGACGTTGGCGACGGAATCCATGATGTAGTACTTGTCGGCGGCGGTGTTGTAGGCTGCGGAGGTCATGCTGGTATCCAGAGCGGTACCGGCGACCCAGGTCTCATCCTCAGCCATGTTCCAGGAGTACAGGAAGGGATTGCCCTGGGCATCCTGCAGAGTGCCGTTGATGGTGATCTCCATGGCGTTGACGGTGACCACACAAGAGGCGGTGAAGGAGGTATCCAGGTTGGAGGTTGCGGTGATGACTGCGGTACCGGCGGAAATTGCGGTGACAACGCCGTTCTCATCGACGGTGGCGACGGCCTCGTTATCGGAGGACCAGGTAACGGTGCGGTCGGTGGCGGTCCAGGGAAGGACAGCGGCGGTCAGCTCCAGGCTGCCGCCCTTCAGGACGGAAGCGGAATCCTGGGAGAGCTTGATGCCGGAGACCTTGTCGGTGGGAGCAGTCCAGGAGGAGCCGGTGCCCTTGGTGGGGATGATCATCGCAGCGATCTCGTTGACCAGATCGATACCCTGCTTGTAGGAACCGTCAGTGGGATCGATCTCATACAGATAGGCAAATCCGAGGACCTTTCCGGAGACGGTCTTGGTGGAGTAGCTTGCCCAGTACAGCAGACCATTGTTGGGGTCGCACTCCATGGACTGGACGTACTTACTGCTGATGCCCACATCCTCGATCAGGACAGCAGGCTCAGAAACGGTGTCCAGGGTGAAGGTGTAGACAGCACCGGTGCCGAAGCCATTGCAGTAGAAGGTCCCGTCGTTATCACAGGCCAGGGTGTTGGTTGCGACGCCGATTTCGCCGATGACCTCGACCTCAGCGGTCAGTCGGTCGACGGAAACCAACTGGCCGTACAGGTCAACGGCGTAGACGGTGTCGTCGACAGCATTGTAGGCCATGTCCAGCAGGATCGTGCCGGTGGAGGCAATACATGTCACGTCGGTCAGATCGGTCTCAGGCATGATGTACAGGGTGCCGTCTTCAGACGCGGCCAGAACCATGTGATCGACGATGGTGGCAGCGTAGTAGCTCTGGCTGCTGCTTGCATAGGAACCGCCACGGAATTCGGTGTCGAAGGTGGTCCAATAATTCTCCGCCAGATCGAAGGCGATCATGCCGGGCAGCTCCTGCTCCTCGCTGGCACCGGTCTCGATCATGTAAGTGGTGGTGTTCATGGCATAGTCAAAGACCTGAACCAGGAACTTGGTGCCGTTGGCATTCTCCAGGGAGAACAGGTAATCGGTAACAGCCATGGGCTCGGTGGCATCGCCGGAGCCGTAGTAAGCCAGGACCTCGGTGCCTGCCTTGTTATACAGAGCGATACCGGCAACATACTGGTTGTCCGTAACGGTAACGGTCAGAGCCTTGGTCATCAGGCTCAGGCTGACATCCAGAATGGTGGGAGCGGTGTTGTCGATGACGGCGGTGGCCCCCAGGGTCGCGCCCTCAGCCAGGGCATCCCAGTTGACATTGCCCTCGGCATCGACGTAGTACTCAGGAGCCAGGGTCAGGCCGATGGAGACCACATCGCCCTCGGAAGCGGCGGACAGGTCGCCGGAAGCGTTCAGGGTGTAGCCGGTATTCTTCCAGGTCTGGCCGTTGACGTAGTAGTAGGCGGAAGCCACGGCACCGGGGAAGGCCTGGGCCAGCAGCTCGCCGGTGGTCTCGTTGACAATCTCGAACTTGGAAGCGGAAGCGTTACGGATGGCGGTGAACTTGACGCCGGAGATGATGTCAGAAGCGTTGATGGCATCGCGCTCAGGCATGTAGGTGGGGTCGGCCACCAGGGGGTTGCCGCCGAAGTAATACTTGGCGTTGGGCTCGTTGGCGTAGGTGATCAGCAGGGCGTTGGCGTCCTCCTTGCCCAGGTAGGGGGTCCGGGTCTCGTCGCCGGCCTCATACTCCTGGTAGGTGCCCACGTCGAACATGCTGGCCTCGGACCAGTTGCCGAAGAAGCCCAGGACGGGGATGGAGTGGCTGGTGCCCATGACACCCTCAGCGGAGGGCAGGCTCTCGGCGAAGATGTAGCCCTGGACGTAGGTGCCGTTGGGGTAATAGTAGTTGATGGTGTTCTTCCACATGTCGCCCAGGGTGATCTCCAGGGTGACGGTGGCGGAGCCGTTGGCCTCGACGGTGGCAACACCGGCGTTGATGGCGGACAGGAACAGGTAGGCATCGCGGGAGTCGATGTCGCCGTCGGCATCCAGGTCGGCCTTGTCCATGTTGGTCAGCTCGGTGGTCAGGCCGGTGGCGTAGTCCAGCAGAGTCTGGCCGTCGTCGGCGTTAACGAGTGCATCGCCGTTGAAGTCCAGGCCCTCCAGCTTGGCGGGCTCCACAGCCACACCGTCCACGGTCCAGGCAACGTTGGCACCGATCAGAGCGGTGGCGGTGTACATGTACATATCCACGCCGTCGGAGGTGGGAGCCTGGATGAAGAAGTCGGCACCCAGCTCGTAAATGAGCTCCTCGTCGGTCAGGTTGTTGATGGTAAAGGTGGCGGTGTAAATGCCGTCACGGTTGGGATCGTCGCCCAGCTCCACCTTGACCTTGCCGTCGGCGGCACCGGCGTTGGAGCCGTCGGCCATGGTGATGTAGGAGTCGGCGGAGACGGCTGCGCCCACATTGGCGAGGCCGGAGCCCTGCTGGATGACGGGATAGTACTCACCGGCGGCGTCCAGCATGGGAACTGCAGTGGACATCAGCAGGCTCTGGGCCAGCTGACGGGCAGACAGGCCGGTCTGATTCTCCAGGCCGTTCTCACGGATGTACTGGGCAACCACAGCGGCCATACCGGCAACCTGGGGAGCTGCCATGGAGGTACCGGACATGATCTCGTAGGCCTTGCCGGACTTGTCCACGCCGTTGATGGAGTAGATGTTGCCGCCGGGGGCGGTGATCTCAGGCTTCAGCTCCAGGGAACCGGGAACGCCCCAGGAGGAGAAGGAAGACATGGTGTAGTAAGCGCTGTTGAACTGGCCCACGCCCATGGTGTCGCTGATGGTCATGGTGCCGGTGTAGTACAGAACGTTGCCGGCATCATCGGTGACGGGGGTGGAGGCGGCCTTGATGGCGGCGCCGTCAGCCTGAGTCAGGGATGCGCAGGGCTGGGTGTACTTGTAGTCGGACAGGTCCATGTTGATGACGCCCACATCGTTGTTGTAGATGAAGGTGGCGATGGCACCGGCCTCGACGGCGAACTGAGCCTTCTCGAAGAAGGAGATCTCACCGCGGGAGCAGATGGCGATTTTGCCCTTCAGGGCGTCGCCCACGGCGGCCCAGTTCTCGGCGGAGCCGATGCCGTCGATGAAGACGTACTCATGCTCGCCTGCGATGGTGGTGAAGGGCAGGTTGCTGTAGGCACCGGTCTGGCCCTCCAGCATCTCGTTGTAGACGATCATCAGATCGCCGATGGTCAGGTAGTAGCCGGCCTTGCCGTCGTTGTCCACGGAGGCAACGCTCAGGGAGTTGGTGTAGGAGCCGGGGGAACCGTTGGTCTGCATGGAGACATCGTCGGAATACAGGAAGCCTGCGTTGTAGGCGTTCTCGACCCAGTAGCCGGAGTTACCGGCGGACATGGCGACCACGATACCGGCCTCGGTCAGGCTCTCCATGATGGCCTGATACTTCTCGGTGGCGTTGCGGGAGGTGCCGGGGTTGCCGGAGCCCAGGGACAGGTTGGCGGAATCACAACCCAGGACGATGGCGTCCTCAATGGCGGCCATGTAGTCGGAGTCATAGGCACCGCCCTTGGCGCCGAAGACCTTCATGGTGATCAGCTGGGCCTCGGGAGCGACGCCCTGTGCCATGGCGCTCTCAACGGCCTTGACGAAGCCGTCCTCAGCGGGGATGTAGCTGTTGGCGGTGGCGATACCGGCAACGTGGGAGCCGTGGGAACCCTGGGAGTCGTTGTCGTGGGTGATGTCCAGGCTCTTGTCGATGTAGTTATAGCCGAAGGGCAGCTTGGAGTTGATGTAAGCCTCTGCGCTGACGGGAGCGTTCAGATCAGCGGCCACAGCCTCGATCTCCTCGGCATCCAGAAGATCCAGAGAAGCAACGTACTCTTCGTAGGTCATGCCCTTCTCCTGGGCCAGCACGCCGAGAGCGTACTCGAAGGCCTCAGCATTCAGGGACTGATGGTCGGAATCAGAACCGGTATCGATGATGGCGATCCGGGAGCCTGCGCCGGTGTAGCCATAGGCCCAGGCGGCGGCGGAGCCGATCTGTGCGGCGGAGCTGGCGGTGTTGGGCTCAGCCTGCTCGGCGGTGTCGGGCTCATAGCGGGTCTCGATCAGGACTTCCTTGACACCTGCGACCTGCTCAATGGCCTTGATCTGGCCGTACTTGACGTTGGCGGAGATCAGGTTGGCAGCCAGGGTCAGGTTCCAGACCACATCCAGCTTCTGACCGAGCTTGCGCTCGATGGCTGCAGTGATCTCAGCCTGCGCATTCTTCAGCTCGGCGCGGTAGGCCATGGCATCAGAATTGGCGGCGATGGATTCGGTGGAGAAGCCGGCTCCGATGGTGGAGTCCTCCTCCAGGAAAATGGAGACACGGACCATGTCGGTGTCAACATGGGTATCCATTTCCAGATCGTCAATGCCGACTTTGGTCAGGAGATCGGCGGAGACGGCGTTGTTGCTGACCTTGGTATAGGTCACCTTGCCGGCGGGAGCTGCTGCGACGGGTGCAGCCAGGCTCAGAACCATGCAGATGGCCAGGACCAGGGAGAGCATACGGGTGTTCAGATGCTTCTTCATACGTTTTCCTCCTTTTATTTTCCTGCCCCGTGGGGGCACTATATCAGAAGCGGCTCCCTGCCGCCAAAAGGAAGGCGGCCCGCTCCGGGATATACAGATACTTGTATACAATTAAACAGCCAAGTATGGAACATCTTAGCATGTACATATAATAAAGTCAAGTGTCTGCGCAAAGAATACAATTTTGTAACCAATTCAACAAAGTTTCGCTTTTTGTGGCACTTTCAGAACTTTTGCCCACAGAAAACAGCAGAGCCGCTTCCACTGGAATCGGCTCTGCTGTAAACGCGATTTTCAGTTATGCCTCGTCGCCGAAAATACCGGTGACGGTGAAGCCCGCCTTGCTCTCGCCGCCGGTGACGGTGAGCTTGCCGCAGCGCAGCCATGCGTGGGCCTCCATTGCCCTGCCCTCGGGCTTACGCACGCCCATGTACAGGGTGCACTTGTATCCCATGCGGTTGAGAAGCCTTTTGGCAGTCAGGGCCCGGATCAGGCAGGAGTCCTTCCATTTCAGCCGGTGGAACATGGATTCCATGAGCTCATGGACCAGCCATGCATCCCTGGGACTGGACTCGACGGGCGTCTCAAAGCCCACCTTGCCGATCGACGGTGCCAGCTCCGCAAAGGGCCGCTTATGGACCCGATAATAATAGTACGCCATCAGCACGAAGACCCTGGGGATCATGAGTTTCTGCTTCAGGGGCATCTTCAGAAAGGTTTTCAGCAGTCTCAGAGGACCTCTCCCCTTTCCCTTAGCCTTCGATCACCAGGCCCCGCTCCAGCAGCTTTGCCAGGAAAGGCAGGATATCGCTCCGGCACTGCTCCGCAGAGACATCATACTCGGCGGTGAGCTTCTGCACCAGTGCGGCCACGGTCATGGGCTCCTCCAGCAGCTCCCAGATCCGGCCGCCGACCTCGCCCAGGTTGTAATACTTGCCGGTCATGATGTCCATCATGACGGCGGAGCCGTTCATATCGGCGGTCATCAGACCCATCCGGCGGCTCAACAGAGTGGTATCAGTCATGGTAATGTTCCTCCAGGAATTTCGTGATCAATTCGTACATGCTTGCAGCGCAGTCAGCTCCGCTGATACGGGTGACAACCGCCATAGGGATCTTCGTAGACAACGTGACACACCGCTGGAAATGGCGGTTCTGATTTCTCGGCTCGATCATATTCACGCGGTAGGTATTGCGCATGAGCTGATCTACCTTGACCATCCCCTCCAGTGCGCTCAGGGCACATACCGGCGCATCGGGGATCAGGCGGACCACCGCACTCAGAGGTGCCCGCCCATCATAGAAAAACCGGGTCACATCCACACCGAATTTCTCCCGGTGGTCCGTAAAATAGAGGGAATGGATATCCGCATCACACCGGTCATATCGATCCAACGCATCCTTCCAGAGCTTCTGAGAAGGATAGCTGGACTGGACCACGGGGGTCCCGTCCACATCATAAAGGACAGAAACATCATCGGTGATCAGCTTCCAGCCACGGCGCAGGAATTCCGCCGCCAGAGTGCTTTTTCCCGCGCCGGAGTCTCCGGTCAACAGAATAGACCGCTTTCCGTCGGTGATGCAGCTGCCATGCAGCGGGATGCAGCCCCGCTGGTGCAGGATCGCGCCCATGCACGAGCCCATGAGGAAGATGCCCAGTCGGGAATCGGCGCAATCCGGCTCCGGGTCCACCTGGATCAAATTTCCATCCGTGATCCGAAATACTGCCACTCCGGCGACACGCGCATAGACAGCATTCTCCCGAAGGAACTTCCGCTCCTCCGGTGCCAAAGCGGACAGATCAGAACGGACGATCCGCACATCGCTGTCCCGCCGATCCGTCTGCGGGATCTGGGCAATGGAAAATTCCGATTCGATAACAAGCCCGAATGCCTTATAAAACCTTGTTTTCGGCATGGAATTCCCTCCATCGTTTGGCATTTTTCTGAATATTCTGGATCGCGACACACGTATTGAGCTTGTGCATCAGCAGCGTATAGATGCCCATGTCCTTCTCCTCCAGGATATTCTCCTTATGCAGTGCTTCCAGACTCTCAAAGTCGATGGCATCGCCCCAGATATCCCGATCCAGAGTCTCCAGCAGCCAGTCAAGATTGTGGTGGAATGCCACATTGGCATATCCGGCCCGGTCTGTGGTCCTGGTACTGGCCATATCCTTGTAGAACATATTGCGCAGGGATTCGGGCATGATATCATGGAATGTCTCCCGGAAGATCAGACGGGAGGTCTTGTGATTCACATGGAGCCTTCTGGGAATGGACAGCGCAAAATCCATGACACGGTAATCCACATAGGGAAACAGGTAACGCACACCGCAGAAAGCACCCATGTAGGCCGCATTGTCCAGACGGGAACGGGTACCGCCCTGATCCACATAGATATGGGGTGCATAGGAAAAGGTCAGCGGCTGATACTCAAATTGCTCGATCATGCGCTCGTTGAAGTCCCGCTTCAGCAGCGGTACCAGCAAATCCTCCCGGGTGTAGTTCGGGCGGAGCTGTTTGTAACGATCCCGGGCCTCCCGGATGCCGCTGTAGATTGCCTTGGGCAAACGGAATTTTCTTCCCTCCAGATACTTCCAGTAGATCTTAAAATAGGAGAACCATTCTCCATTGTACAGCAGCTCAAAGGGCCGGCAGCGATGGCTCACGCCCTCGTCACCGCCATAGCCGGAGAATACCGCCTGCGCACCCTGCGCACGCATCCATCGGGAGCCGAAAGCCATATGGGGAGCATTGATAAAAGGAGGCATATACTGGGTCAGCATATACTTGAAGTCAAATTGATCTGCCCGCTCCATAAAACGGCAGGTGATGTTCTCCTGGTCACAGACATCCAGGATGACCTTTCGCTCATCCTCGCCCTCCTGCAGGGGACGGCGATTCAGTGATAGGGACCAGGAATAATAGACACCCTTGCGTCCGTGACGATTGACCAGGATATCGATGATGCACGAATCCAGACCGCCGGAGAGCTCGCCGCCCAGAAGCCCCGGGAAGGCATCGCACCGGCGGTTGACCGCATCCGTCACCAGCCTCCGCAGCTCCGCGCGGTAAGCCTCGTCATTCTTCAGACGGAGCTTTTTCCGCCGCACACGCCAGTAGACCTTCTCCTCCACGCCGATCCGGCCATCCTGCACCACAAAACGGGTCACAGAGCCGGGCCGGACACAGTGGATATGCTGAAAATCCGTATCCGTCACGGACAGCGTGTTGGCGCGAATGACATTCTTGAAGAGCATCATCTCGTTAAAACGGCTGTCCACACCGGGCGCGGCCACAACGCCCCGGATGTCCGTGGAAAAGGCAAAGGTATCCGGGTCTGCATAATAATACAGCGGACGAACGCCCATATGGTCCCGGAACAGCGTCCAGGTCTGCTTTTCCCGGTCAAAAATCGCTCCGGCGAAGTCACCGTTGACCGCCTCCAGAGCATCAAAGCCCTTTTGCTCGATCAGCATCAGCAGAAGCTCCTCATCCGAAACGGAAGCATCCGCCGCAAGGCCCAGCATAGGCAGCAGCTCATCCCGATTGTAAAGCAGCGCATCCACCACGGCGGGGCATCCGCCGTGATCCAGCACGGGACCGCCATGCGGGAATGTCTCGGAGAAATGCTCAATATGGCATCCGACACCGTAACGATCCCCCAGGAACTCATCAAAAGCCTCCCGGCCATAGCTGCTGTTCCAGTAGCTCAGACCACCGGCGGCCTCCAGGACTTTCTCGCGGTCCGCCTGACGGTACCAAGCTCCATATATACCGCTCATGCGAACGACCTCCTTCTAAAAAGGCAAAAGCCTTGTATCATCTAAAAATGCGTGACTGCCTGACATGGGAGCCATCATGCCCAGCAGCCACGCTGTGTGGTTCGGTTCTGTACTTAGAGAAGCAGAATCAGGATTCGGTGCCGAAGCCGCCCTCGGTGGAGCCATCATCGCTGCCACCCTGGTTGCCGCCCTCGTTGCCGCCCTGGTTGCCGCCGTTGCCGCCGTTGCCGCCGTTGCCGCCGCCAACAAAGATGTTGCCATCCCACTCGCCGTTGGGCCACTCGGATTCGGAAGTCAAATGCAGCAGTGCAGTCATCTTGACATCCAGCTCCTCAACAGAAGGGTTAGTCCAAGTCTTCATATTCATGTGTCCTCCTTTCTCAAATATTTTGCGCGGGGTATGTATATAAGCCGTACATTGCGGCCGAAAACGGTGCAGGGCTCCATGGGTTTACACCGTTGTTCGCATTGGCGCGGTCTGAAGAAAAGGTTCATCCTGATTTGCCATTTTTGACCTGCCCAGACCGAAAGCTGAAAACAAGGAAAGATTTTCCAAATTAGCTTTATATAGTATGATACCATGATATACAAAATTGTCAATCCACAAAACCAACAATAAACGAATCGAAATTGCAAAAAGCTTTGACATTCAGCCCTTAAATCACGGAAAGTTGCTCCTTAATCAGCTCATACATTCGCCCGGCACAGTCCCCACCGTCCACACGGGTGACCGCTGCCATCCGGATCTTCGCAGACAATGTGACGCACCGCTGGAAATGCCGCTGGAGGTTGTGCGCTTCGATCAGCTCCCTGCGATAGGTATTTCGCATGAGCTGGTCCACCTTTGTCATTCCCGCCACTGGCCGGAGACTGCAAACATCCTCATGGGGCAGCAGCCGGACCACCAGCTCCAGGGGCACGCGGCCATCAAAGAAATACTTTGTCACATCCACGCCGTATTTCTCCCGGTCCCCCGCCGTGTAGAGGGAATGGACATCGTCCTTCGGCCGCTCATAACGCTCCAGCGCATCCCGCCACAGCTTCTGGGAGGGATAGCTGGACTGGACCATCGGCGTGCCCTCCGGGTCATAGACCACGGAAACATCGTCGGTGATCAGCTTCCAGCCCCGGCGACTCCGCCGCCAGGGTGCTCTTGCCCGCGCCGGAGTCGCCGGTGAGCAAAATCGCCCGCTGTCCGTCGGTAACGCAGCTTCCGTGGAGCATCATCAGTCCCCGCTGGTAATGGATGGCCCCCATACAGGAGCCCATCAGGTAGACACTGAGCTTGGAAGGATCATAGTCCGCCCCCAGGGCCACCTCGATGCGGTTTCCCCCGGTGATCCGGTGGGCGCAGAGGTCCTGCCCCCGGAAGTAGCAGCCGTCGGGTCCGGAATACCGCCGCTGTTCGGGTGTCAGGCCGGACAGGTCCGCCCGGAGGATCCGCACATCCGGCTCCTGAGCCGGGACCTGAGGCAGCTGGACGATGGGAAATTCCGATTCCAGCACCAGCCCAACGGTTGCCCTTCTCATTCAGATAGAGCTGCCTTGGGATGGACACGGCGAAATCCAGCACCCGGTGATCCACAAAGGGGATCAGGTACCGTACACCCGCCGAGGCTCCCTGATAGGCCACATTGTCCAGTCTGTTTCTGGTACCGCCCTGCATCACAAACCGATGGGGATACACGGAAAAATACAGGGGCTCGTTCCGAAAATCCTTCCTGACCCGCTCGCCGAAGTCCGCGCAGAGGATCTGCGAATGCATATCCGTTTCGTGCAGCGACTCATGCAGGGATCTCACCCGGTCCAGGGCCTCCCCGGCCGCGCTGTACAGCGTCTTGATCCCCCGCAGGGACCGGCCAGCCAGGTCAGCATAATACATCCGCAGATAGGCACCCAGCTCGCCGTTGCACAGCAGCTCAAATCGGCTGCCCCGGTGGCTGACACCCTCATCGCCGCCGTGACCGGTGAAGATCACCCGCGCACCCTGATCGTGCATCCAGCGGGAGCCGGAGGTCAGCTCCAGTGTATTGACGAAGGAGGGCACCACCCGGTCATACATGCCCCGGGATGCCTTACCGTCCCTTGCATAGAGGTAACGGCACTCGATGCCCTCCTGGCGGCAGATATCCCGGATCACATCCCGCTCGTCTCCGTCCTCAGCCAGGGGGATGACCTTCGGATCGGCGGACCAGGAGTAATAGCAGCCCTTGCGGCCATTGCGATTGATGAGAATGTCGATGACACTGGAATCCAGGCCGCCGGAAAGCTCCGCGCCCACAAGTCCGGGCACTGCGTCCAGTCTGCGCCGGACGGCATCCTCCACCAGCTCCCGCATCCGCTGGGCGTAGGCTTTTGGGCCGTTCAGCCGGACCCGACGGCGGCGGAGCTTCCAGTAGGGGTTTTCCCGGAGCGTGAACGTCTCTTCCCCGGTTTCGATCACCGTGACCGCGCCGGGACGAATGCAGCGAACATTGGCATAGTCCGTCTACTGCAGGCTCAGGGTATTGCAAAAATGGAGTCTCGCAAAGATCTGTTTCTCATTGGGCCGCAGCTCAATGCCGGGAACCGCCGCGATACCCCGGATATCCGTGGAAAAGGCAAAAATACCGTTCTCCATATAATAATAGAGGGGACGGACACCCAGATGGTCCCGAAACAGGGTCCAGGTTCCTTTCTCCCGGTCCCATACGGCTCCTGCAAAGTCGCCGTTGACCATGGCCAGTGCCTTCCATCCCTTCTGCCCGACCAGCTTCAGCAGAAGCTCTTCATCCGAAAGGCCGCATCCGGGCGCGAGCTCCAGTGCCTGTTCCAGCTCGTCCCGGTTATAAAGCAGGGCATCCACCACCGCATCGGCACCATCCATGTGCAGGATCGGCGCACCGCCGGGGAAACGGTCGGAAAAATGCTCCACATGGCATCCCAGACCGGACCGCCCCGCCAGGGCGCAGTCCCGTGCATGGTCTCCGTAAATTCGGTTCCAGGATTCCAGACCGCCCAGAGCTTCCTGCAAAAGCTCTTCCTTGTCCGTATTCATCGTAAATCCAAATATGCTGCTCATAACCCAGTTCCTTTATCTAAACAAAATGTAATTCTGTAATATGATAAAAAGACGGCTGCATGGATATGGGAGCCAACATACCATGCAGCCGTTGTGAGATTGTGCGTATCAGGACATGGTGCCGCCATCGGGGTCATCGTACTCATCGCCGATACCGTCATCACCGGAGTAATGAGAGCAGTCGGGGGTGCTGTCACCGGAGTGGCCGTTGCCGGGCCAATGCTCTTCGCAGTGGCCACCGTCACCCTTACCGACAGTAAGCTCCATGGGTTTGTGCCTATTTCTCAAGTCAATTCCGTTCGGAGATGGTCATGCCCGCCTCGGTGACCTCGATGACGTGGCTGGCCAGTGCCAGGGCGGCAGGCCGGTGGGTCACAGCGATGCAGGTCTTACCGGGAAGCGCGGTGATGCGTTCGAGCACGGTCTGTTCGGTGACGGCATCCAGTGCGGAGGTCACCTCATCCAGCAGGAGCACGGGAGCTCCGCTGATAATGGCGCGGGCCAGCGAAAGCCGCTGGGCCTGTCCCTCGGAAAGACCGGCACCGTTCTCACACAGAAGGGTCTCCAGTCCCTGGGGCAGGGTCGCCACATATTCATCCATGGCACTGGCGTACAGCGCGGCATGGATCTCCTCGTCCGTGGCATCGGGATTCGTAAAGGTCAGATTCTCCCGCAGGGTGCCGCTGAGCAGGAAATTGCCCTGGGGCGCGTAGGAGAACAGTGACCGGGTCCCCCGGTCCACGGGGATGGGACCCTCAGGCGTATCAATGACCAGGGTGCCGCTGTTGGGACGGTAAAGACCCAGCAGGAGCTTGAGCAGGGTGCTCTTGCCGATGCCGGACTGGCCGATGATGACCGTCAGACCACCCTTGGGCACAGTGATGGACACATCTTTCATCACGAGCTCCCGGTCGTAGGCAAAGGAAAGATGCTCGGCGGAAAAGCCGGTCATGGTTTCGTAAATGGAGCGGACCTTCTCCTGGTCGGGCTCCGGCTGGCTGGGCAGATCTTCCAGCTCCATGATACGCTCACAGGCGGCGCTAATGGCAAAAAGCCGGGGGAAAGCCTGAGGCAGGCTCATGGCGGCACTCCGGACCGTGGATACCAGGGACACCATCGCCGTCACATCACCGTAGGTGATCTCGCCCGTGCGAAGCTTCCAGGCGCACCAGACCATGGTGACCAGATAGCTGGCAGAGGAGATCACAGAGATGCCAAACCGGGAAAGGGTCTGGACATTGCGCTGCTTCCGGCGAACGGCCCAGCGTTCATCCAGCACCGCATCCGTGCGGCGTTCCACCTCGCTGGCCACATCCAGAGCCTGGATGACCATCAGCTTGCTGATGGATTCATGGAGGAAGCCCATAACCAGGCCGTTGGCCCGGCTGGAATCCTTGCTGAGCTTTTTCAGCATTTTGCGGAACAGGAACGTCGTGGAACCCAGCAGCGCACCGCCAATGGCGAAGGCCAGGGTAAAGCCCGGTGCGATCTGAAGCAGGGCGATGACCGCCGTCACCAAGCTGGTGAGAAGACCCACAATACCCACGGAGAAAGCCATAACGCCGTTGTAGACCGTGGATGCATCGCCATCCAGCCGCTGGATCAGGTCACCGCTGTGATGGCCGCTGATGGTACTGTAGTCGCAGTTCAGAATGTGGTGCAGAATGGAATGCTTAAAATCCCGCTCCAGACTTTCGCGGATATTTACGCCCAGGATCTGACTCAGCAGATTACCCAAAAGGCGGAACAGGCTGAGTCCCAGCAGTGCCACGCAGGACATGGTCAGCGCGTGACTGTCACCCGCGATGGCGTTGTTGACCACCGCCTTGGTCGTCAGGGAAAACTGGATGCCCGCATAGGAGATGGCCGCAGTCAAAGCTGCACAGAACAGCAGCATCGGCACACGTCTGCTTACTTTGCGGTAGATCCAGCTGAAGTAATTCACTTTCTGTTTTCTTGCCAAATCAGCGGCCTCCTGTCGAGCAACGTTTTTTGTATAAAAAGCATAATTTGACAAATAATGCTTTATACAATATGATATCACGAATACACGGTTTGTCAATGAAAAATCCTGGGAATTTTCGACTTTTTCGGACAAGATTATCCGGTATTTCTCAGGTTAGCACCGCTAACATCGAACTTTTCATCGTTTTTCACAAAGAGTCGTTCGCGTTCTTCCGCAATTTATACAATTCTACAGCATCAAATTTTTTCTTTTGACACCATGATCGCCGCAAAGCCGGGATGGTCCCGATCATCGAAATGGATACCGCCACGGGTGCAGATGCGGGTCTCTCCCTCATAGCCCAGGGGCGCGGGGACCAACGTCCCCCGTTCAAAATCCAGGTGCTCCGCTAGGTCCAGGTAATCCCAAAGTCTGCGCTTCGGCACCGGGTCCGGCTCGTGGGACTGGATCATGTGGGTAAAGGGCAGCTTCGCCGCCTTGTGCAGGGTGTTGATATAGGTATCCAGGGACTGGGCCTCCGGCAGGAACAGCCACACAAAGCAGTTCATGGCATCGCCCACATACAAAAGCCGCTTCTCCGGACAGTAAAGCCCGATGGAACCTGCGGTGTGCCCCGGCAGATGAATGACCTCCAGGGTCATGCCGCCCAGATCGAAGATGTGCCCCTCCCCTATCGGCATCAGCTCGCCGGTACCCAGAGACAGGTATTGCTCCAAACAGAAATCCAGGGGAACCTCTGCGGTCTCCAGCTCCGCCATGCGCATTTCCCGGCCGTTGTGCTCCCGGCAGAGGGAAATGTCATCGGGATGAATGTACGCGCCGCCAAATTGTTCATTGCCGCAGGCGTGGTCCACATGACCGTGGGAGTTCACCACATAGAGGGGCTTCTCCGTAATGGACTCCACCAGTCCCCGCAGGTCTCCAAAGCCATAGCCCGTGTCAAAGAGCAATGCGTGATGCGCACCAACGATGAGGTCCATGAAGACCATGCTGTTTCCGATGCGGAAGATGCCGGGCTCCAGCTCCCTGACAGTGTAGATATTTTCCTTTTTCGTCATGGCGCACCTCAGATGAGCTGCTGCTCGTTGATGATGAGCTTAAATTGCAGGCCCAGCCGCTCCGCAGCCTTCCGGCACAGGATCATGCGGCCCAGGAAGATCTCGAAATAATCCATGACGGAGCCGTATCGGGTGTCAACGGTGAGCTTCAGCTTCACCAGGGTCCGGTCGGAATTGATCTTCAGTTCGGATTTTTTGACGGAATAGTTGACCCGGTCGTGGATGTCGAAGGTGCTGATCTCCTGATTGCGGACCCGGCTCCGGCGGACATCGGCCTTATCCGCCAGAATCAGAGCCGCCGCCACGGGATTGACGGGCACGCCGGTGCCCTCGTCATGGTTGCCGATGGCGGTGACGATGGTGGCGAGCTCTCCGGGGTCACAGCCCATGCTCTGCAGCAGGGTCCAGGCCATGACGGCACCAGACTGGCTGTGCTCACTGCGGTTGACCAGATTGCCGATGTCGTGGAGGTAACCGGCGATCTTCGCCAGCTCCACGGTCCGCTCGTCATAGCCCATGGTGGTCAGGATATAGCCCGCCATATCCGCCACATGACACACATGTGCGAAGCTGTGCTCTGTAAAGCCCAGGGCCGCCAGAGATTCGTCCGCCCGGGTGATATAGGTTTGGATGGCCTCATCCTTTCGGATGGTTTCATAAGTAAGCATTTTGATCACTCCCTTGGAGCCATTATAGCACACCGGGCACAGAAGAAAAAGGCTGACCAATGGCTTTTTACGAAGATTTTACAAGCCCCATATAGTTGCATCCCATCGATCACCGTGGTATAATGGCCCCACTGTATCTGGGAGGAATGACTATGTCCGATTTGACCAATGCCAAGCGCATCCTCACCGAGGGCGCGCATACCTGCGTCCTGTGCCGGGGCGACACCGTCTACACCGCCGATGCCAGAGGTGTCAAGCCCCTGGTGGACTGGCTGGACAGCGGCCTGGATCTGCGGGGCTTTTCCGCCGCCGATAAGGTCATTGGCAGAGCCACGGCTTTTTTATATGTACTGCTGGGGGTAAAGGAGGTCCATTCTCTGGTCATGTCCACCCCGGCCCGTCAGGCTTTGGAGGCCGACGGCATCGCCGCCACCTGTGACCGGGAGGTCGGCGGCATCATCAACCGCCGGGGCGACGGCCCCTGTCCCTTCGAGGAGGCGGTGCTGGGCATCACGGACCCCATGGAGGCCCTGACCGCCATCCGGAAAAAGCAGTTTCAGATGCGCCAGCCTCCGGAGATCGCAGTGCAAACTGCCGGGAAGGATTTCACCCTGGACTCCACGGGACTCTCCGGCTCCTCGGTTGCCATCTATGATGACATTGTTTTGAAATCCGAGCGCGTCAGTGAAGAATCCGAAAATCACCTTTCCATGCTCCGCTGGCTCGACGGACGGGTCAGCGCGCCCCGGGTGCTAGAATCCCTGGTTCGGGACGGATACCGATGGACCCTGATGACCCGCATTTCCGGGGAAATGTCCTGCGCGGATGCCTATCGGACCGACCCCCACCGGCTGGTCCGTGTGCTGGCGGAGGCCATGCAGAAGCTCTGGACCATCGACATCTCCGACTGTCCCGTAGACCAGTCCCCCGCCGCCAAGCTCGCCCGCGCCCAAAGGATCGTGGAAGCGGGTGCGGTAGACATGGATCTGGTGGACCCGGAGACCTTCGGCGAAAACGGCTTCTCCTCCCCCGATGCTCTGCTTCAGTGGCTTCAGGAGAATGCCCCGGATTTTGAGCCGGTGCTGACCCACGGCGATTATTGTCTGCCCAATGTGTTCCTGGAAAACCGGGAATTTTCCGGCTTCCTGGACCTGGGCCGCAGCGGCGCAGGTGACAAATGGACCGACATCGCCATTTTGTGGCGGAGCCTCCGGGACAATTTCGGCGGCCACTACGGCGAAGCCGTGGCGCTCTTCCACCCGGACGAGCTGTTTGATGCCCTTGGGATGGAAAAGGACGAAGAAAAGCTTCGCTACTATCTTCTGATGGATGAGCTGTTCTGACATTCCAATCGCACGGCATTGCGAGGAGGCCGCAGGCCGACGTGGCAATCCCGTAATTTCATAGACATGCATCACAATTCACGGGATTCCCACGCCAGTGTTCGCACTGGCTCGGAATGACGTAACATAATTGATTGCAGAAAAAACCGGCATGACGTTCGTCATGCCGGTTTGCAGTCTGTCAAAGAACCCCTGTTTTCTCGAAAGGAAAACAGGGGTTTTGGTATAGAAAATTGGAAAACAGATGTCCAGAAATAAAAATAAGGAGTTCTTCCAACTCCAATTTGCCAGCTTTTTCAGATTCATGGCAGCAT
>JBGVNV010000005.1:0-8237 GCA_045125955.1 Faecousia sp. | reverse complement strand
CTTGCCCCCGCCGGGATTTTACGCCACAGGCGAAAAATACCCTTGCCGTCAGGCAAGAACAGCCGCAAGGTTCGTCCTTCGGTCGATGCAAATTTGGCGGTTGGGGAAATTTGCGGCGGGGGCAAGCCCCCCGCCCTACGGTGCGGTGTTAAGGCGATCAGTACTTTTAATAGTATATACGATGCCGCTCCATTTGGCAACCGGTCACTCGTAGGTCTCGTCGGCCAGGGCGGCGGCATCCCGGCGGCCCGTGGGGGTGGAGCCGTAGTGCTTGGCGTAGGCCCGGGTGAAGGAGCTGTAGCTTCGCCAGCCCGAACGGAAGCAGGCGTCGGTGGCGTTCATGCCGCCGCGCATCAGCTCCCGGGCCAGACTCAGCCGCCGCTCCGTCAGGTAGCCGTGGATGGTGCTGCCGGTCTCCCGGCGGAACAGGCGCATCATGTGGTACTTGCTCAGGTAAAACTGCTCCGCCAGATCGTCGATGCAGATATCCTCGGCCAGATGGCGGTCCAGGTAGCGGATGATGGCCGCCACACGCTCGTTGGCCGGGGTCAGGGGACCGGGCTGGGGGGCCTCGCCCTCCAGCAGGCTCCGGCCCACCTCCACCAGCAGCCGCAGCACCGCCGCGGTGCTCAGGACCATGCGCCCGTATTCCTCGCCGCTGAGCTCCCGCTCCAGCAGCTCCGCCAGGGCGAAGAGCTTTTTGCGCAGGGCCTCGTCGGGCCGCAGGACATGGCCCCGGGCCCCGCTGAAGCAGGCGGTCAGATCGCAGTCGCTGCCGGACCGGCGCAGGAACTCCGGGGAGAGGTAGAGGATGATCCGCTCATAGACGGCCCCGGCCTCGAACTCCGGCCGGTGGACCTGGTGGCTGCCCACCAGCACGATGTCACCGCTCTGGACACCGTAGCGGCAGCCCTCCACGGTGTAGCTGCCGGAGCCGGACACCAGCAGCAGTACCTTGTAAAATTCGTGATAATGAAATTCCGGCCTGGTTCCGGCATCGCTGCGCAGATGGAACAGCCGGAAATCCTCGGTCAGAAAGCCCTTTTTTTGATAGTCGGACATAAGACACCCCATTCGCTGATCGCAGGGGACGGCGTCCCCACGGATACAAAAATGCCAAACAGCAGGAATTGCAACAAGTATAGCACAGATTGCATATTCATTGCAAGAGTTGCGCAGTACAATATCCCTACAAAACGGGCAAATTCTGCCTATGGAGGTAAAAATCAATGAAACAATTCTTTAAAAATTACGGCTTTATCACCAGCATGCTGGCCGGTATTGCCGCCGGTTGTCTGTTCGGCTGGTTCTTCCCGGAGCAGGCCGGAAACCTGGCCTGGCTGGGCACCATCTTCACGAACCTGATGTTCTGCGTGGTGGTCCCGATGGTCTTCTGCTCCATCTGCTCCGCCATCGCCAACATGGATTCCGTCAAGAAGGCCGGCAAGATCATGGGCACCACCGTGGCCACCTTCTGCGTCACCGCCGGCATCGCCGCTGTCATCATGTATGTGGTCTGCCGCATCTTCCCCCTGGTCCAGGGCCAGTACACCGTCACCGAGGGTGAGGTGGGCGAGACTCTGGGTGTTGCCGATATGATCGTCAACTTCTTCACCAAGCCCGACTTCATGGAGCTGTGGTCCCGCCGGGCCATCCTGCCCCTGATCATCTTCGCCATCCTCTGCGGCTTCGGCATCCAGATGTCCGGCGGCAAGGAGACCATGACCGCCAAGCTCCTGAACGATGTCACCGGCTGCATCCTGAATGTGGTCAAGCTGGTCACCTACTATGCCCCCATCGGCTTCTTCGGCTTCTTCGCCAACCTGGTTGCCGACTACGGCCCCGAGCTCATCGGTGACTACTCCCGCACCCTGATCATCTACTACGTGCTGTGCTTTGCCTACATGTTCACCTTCTTCCCCCTGTACGCCCGCTTCGGCGGCGGCAAGGGTGCCATCAAGGTGATGTTCAAGAACCTGTTCAAGCCCGCCGCCGTCAGCTTTGGCACCTGCTCCTCTGTCGCCACCATCCCCACCAACATGGAGGCCGCCCAGGAGACCGGCATTTCCAAGGATGTCAGCAACATCGTCCTGCCCCTGGGTGCCACCATGCACATGGACGGCTCCGCCATGAGTGCCATCATCAAGGTGGCCTTCCTGTTTGGCATCTTCGGCAAGGACTTCGGCACCGGTGAGGCCATCCTCGCCATCATCGTGGCCATCTTCTCCTCCGTCGCCATGTCCGGCATCCCCGGCGGCGGCGGCACCGGTGAGCTGGTGCTGTGCACCATCTTCTTCCCCGACCAGATGGCCATCGCCTACCCCATCGCCATCGCCCTGGGCAACCTGGTGGATCCCCCCGCCACCATGCTCAACGCCGCCGGTGACTATGTGGCTTCCTTCATCGTCGAGCGTTTCGTCTCCGGCAAGGACTGGCTCCAGAAGCACCTGACCGCAAAGAAGTAAGTACATCCCCATCGGGACCCGAAATTTCGGGTCCCGATTTTTTGTGCCCGCCCATGAAATCCCACCGTAGGGAACGCCGTCCCCGGCGTTCCGGCCGCCTGCGGCGGTCCCCACATCAGTCATCCATTGGTTCCGAAGAGCCAATGGATGACAGCTTCTCCCCAGGGAGAAGCCTTGTCCCGTATCCAACGCGCTTCCTTGATACGATACATGGTGCAAATTCCCACCAAAGGCTTCTCCCTTGAGGGAGAAGCTGTCAAAACCCGGCTCTTCGGAACCGGGTTTTGACTGATGTGGGTGATCCCGCCCCAACGGGGCGGGAAATTCGATGCCTGTGGAATAAAAAAGGGCCGCTCCCCGTTCGGGAAGCGGCAAGAGCAAAGAGGAAAAAGGAAGAAGACTCAGCCCAGGAAGTCCATGGGGTCCACGCTTTCGTCGTTACGGCTGACGGCGAAGTGGACATGGTGGCCCAGGGCGTTTTCCATCAGGGCCGAGGTCCCCACCGCGCCGATGGTCTGGCCCATGGTCACGCTCTGGCCCGCGCTGACGGCTACCCCGACATCCAGGGAGGAATAGCGGGTGGTGTAGCCATTTTCGTGGCGGATGACCACGGTCATGCCCATCTGGTCATCCTCGTAGACGGTGTAGACCTGCCCGTCGGCAGCGGCCACCACCGCCGTGCCCTCCGGGGCGGCGAAGTCCACGCCGTTGTGGACCCGCCAGTCCCGGGTGGTCTGATTGTAGCTCAGCACCTCCATGGCGTAGCCGCTGAGGACCTCCCCATCCACAGGAGCGCAGGTTGCCAGCTTCCCGGCGGTGGGCTCCGGCGCATCCGTTGCGGGAGCCGTGGGCGCATCCGTTGGCAGACTTACCGTGCCGGTGATGGCGGCAGGGGTGTTGGCGGTCTGGAGCGCGGGCTCCTCCCGGCCTTGGTTGTAGACATAGCTCGTGATTCCGATGGCGGCTGCGCACAGAACCAGGGCTATGTAGTAGCCCTTGCCGGCGAAGCCGCGACCGCGTTTGTTATCGCTCATAATCAAGCACCTCCGAGGTCCAGTATTGCCAGAATGGGAAAAATCATACATGAAAGCAAAAAAATTCCGCCGCTTCCATTTGGGAGCGGCGGAAATTGTCATTTGTCGGCGTAATAGTCGGCGGCCAGGATGAGATGGCTCATCTGTTTCTGGTCTGCGATGTCCTGGCGGACCTCGCGGCTCCACTGGGTGCCGTCATACCAGCTTCCGTCCTGCCAGAAGGCCCAGCCGCCCTCCGGGGCGAAGGCATCGTGGCCGATCATGGCGGCATAGTCCGCATCCAGACCGAAGAGATTGGCGATGGTGGGCAGCACATCCAGGGAGGAGGTGACCTTCTCCACATGGCCGGTGGTCTTGCCGCCGTCATAGATGAACAGGTCCGTGTGATCGACCTTGTTCAGATCGTCCACACCCTTGATGTCCTTGAGCAGGGTGTTGTCCAGCACATAGTAGTTGCAGTGGTCGGCGTAGAAGACCAGCACCGTGTCCTCCATCCGTCCGTCGGCCTCCAGCTGCTCCAGGAGCAGGCCGATGAACAGGTCCGTCTCCATGGCGTGGGCCACGGCGTAGCGGTAGTTCTCCTCGGTCCGCTCCGCCACCGCATCGGCGGCGGCCTGATGCTCCTGGCCGATCATATTGTGGGGGCCGTAGGCACCGTGGCCGGAGATGGTGATGATGAAGGAGAAGAAGGGGCTGTTCTCCGTCATGGCCTCGTAGCCGCTCATGAGGTAGCGGTCGAACTGGTAGTGGTGCATCTGCATGTCGGAGCCTGCGTAGTACTTTTCGTAGCCCAGGTTCTCGTGGATGGGGCCCCGGGTGTAGATCTCCGCCTCGCTGCCGTGGAAGGACCGGGCGGTGTAGCCCTTGGCCGCGAAGAGGCTGGCCATGGAGTTGGAGAAATCGTTGTCGGTGTACACGGACATGCTCAGTCCGGGCTGGGCGGGGACCAGGGAGGTATTGACCATGAACTCGGTATTGAAGGTACCGGCGGTGATGTAGGCGGGGGTGTAGTGCTTGTCGAAGGTCAGGCTCTGCTGCTTCAGGGCGTAGAGATTGGGCATGTAGCTCTCCGTCAGCATCCAGGTGTCGATGGACTCCAGCTGGATGAGCATCAGGTTCTTGCCCTCGTAGATGCCGCTCATGTCGTTTTCCCCATGGGTCCGGCCTGCCAGCCAGCTCTCCAGGGCGGCCCGCTCCTCGTCGGAGATGTCGCCGCCGGCGGTGACGATGTTCTGCACATCCCGGAAGGTGTACTGGTACAAGCCCAGCATGTTCATGTTGGCCTGGTCGTCGGAGAAGTTGTCATAGAGGAAGGCGGGGTCCGTATGCTGATCCCAGATGAGCACCGTCTCGCCGCCCAGCACCGTGGCACAGAGGGCGAAGATCACCGCGCCGCCCGCCAGGGTCATGGGCAGACCGGCCAGGAAGCGCAGGCGGCACTTTCGGGGAGTCAGGACCACGGACAGGGAAAAGAGCACCGCGCAGAGCACAATGCCCGCCAGCAGCAGCCGGCGGATGACCAGATAGCTGGTATCCATGAAGGCCGCGCCGTCCCCGGCGAAGCCCATGTCGGCAAAGGAGAAGAACTTGCCGTACATATTGATGTAAACGCCGTGGACCAATGCCAGCACCGAGAAGGCACCGCCTACCAGGGCCATAAAGACCCGCCGCAGCAGTCCGGGCAGCACCGCCGCGATGCCGGTGAAGACCAGGGCCCAGGCCGGGGTGAACAGCCGCAGGAGCAGGTAGTCGCCCTTGTCGATGACCCGCAGGTGGAGGAAGAAATACTGGAACCCGTAATCCAGGGCCACCAGCGTCAGGAAGAACAGCACAAGATGCAGCCAGTCTGCGGCCTTGGGCATGACCCGCCGCAGCAGCTTCAACAAGCCGCGCTCCTCCTTTTGAATCGTCTGCTTCATAAACATGATCCTTTCTTTTTGGAAATCTGAATGTATTTGGTTTAATTTAACTATTATAGCACGGTTTTTGGGGAAAAGCAACGCTTGCGCGGACCTCTTTTTCGGTACCGATGGAATCGGAATTTTCGTTGACAGCGGCGGCTTTATCCTTTATGCTGAAACTGTAAAATTTAAAGAAAGGAATGATAATCGTGTTCAAGCGAATCGTCTCTTACGCACTGGCTCTGGTCCTGGTGCTGGGTATGGTGCCCGCCGCCGATGCGGCCCGGCGGGAGCCTGAGGCCCCCGAATCCGTGGACCGGTGCTGCACCACCCTCCGGACGGATCTCAACGACCCCGACTACCACCGCCCTGATTTTGCGGGCAAGCTCATCGACATCACCCCCCAGCGGGTGGCGGATACCTTCGTGTACCTGGATAAGCACTATGTGAAAAACCACCCCGAGCAGGCCCTGGACTTCTACACCGGCACCGAAACGGACCGGGAGAACCTGAAAAAGCTGGCCGAGACCATCACCTCCGGCTGCAAGACCGCCAAGGAGAAGGCCGATGCCATCGGCAAGTGGATCAGCGGCAACATCACCTACGATGTGATGACCTCCGCCTATGCCTCCGATACCTTCTACCGCCGGGAGGGCAACTGCCTCAGCTACGCCAATCTGATGATGTTCCTCCTGCGTGCTCTGGGCATCCCCGCCGTGGTGGGTGATGGCTGGCGGGGCGACATGAAGGAGATGGGCGCGGAGCTCTTCAACATGGAGGGCCACGCCTGGATCTTCGTCCGGCTGGACGGCGAGTGGGTGCTCTATGATCCCCTGTGGCTCGACGGCGGCACCACCGACCGGGATTACATGGCCGAACATATCTACTTCGACACCGTGGAATTTGTGACCCCCGTCACCGACGGCGATGCTTTGCCCCCGAAGACCAGCGAGATCCCCCTGCCCTTCTGGACAAACGGCAGGTATTACCTCTATTCCAACGCCTTTCCCACCGGCTCCGGTACCCTGTCCTATTTTGTCAACAACCAGACCTACGTCTTCGTCTCCAACCAGTGCGAGCCCGAGGGCAGCCAGGACGGCAGACTGTACCTGGACGGCCGGGACAAGACCGACATGGTCATGGGCGAGCTGTACCGGGACGGCTGGGTCAGCTACGGCGAATACCACAACGACAAATCCATGGCCCACACCTACGCCTTCCCCAACGGCATGATGGCCGACGGCTACACCATGGAGTTTGACGGCAAGCTGTGGTATATGTCCTATGACTCCGCCATGCCCATCCTCATGGACGAAAGCGACTACTGGATCCAGGACGGTCTGGTGACGGTGAAGCCCGGCTTCTCCGGTCCCTGCCTGGGCCTTCGCTGGCAGGACGGCTGTCTGGAGTCCAGCATCGGTGAGGTCTTCCTGACCTATGAAAACAACACCCCTGAGGTGGCCACCATCGATGACAACGGCAATGTCACCGCCCACGCCGAGGGCTACGCGGAATTCCGCATCCTGCTCCAGCGGCGGGAGCGCAACGGCAACATTACCCTCATGGGCAGCGCGCTGACCCAGATCTTCGTCTCCACCGAGGACCGGACCCCCGACTACCGGGATCTGAGCAACCACACCCATGATCTGGTCTTCAGCCACAGCACCGAAGCCACCTGCGAAAGCTGGGGCATGAATGTCTACAAGTGCAGCGGCTGTCCTTACACCGAGGAGACCTACGGCGATCCTCCCCTGGACCACGATTATCAGTACAGCCACACCACGCCTCCCACCTGCACCGAGTACGGCCTGAAGCATTACACCTGCGCCCGCTGCGGTGACAGCTACGCCGCCGCCGAGATCGATATGCTGGGCCACGATTTCGTCCGGTCCACCTTCGCCGAGGCCACCTGTACCGAGATGGGCTACGGCTACTACGAGTGCTCCCGCTGTGACGAGGAGTATCTGGAGGCGGACCGCCCCGCCCTGGGCCACGCCTGGAACGGCACCGAATGTGACCGCTGTGATGCCACCCGCATGACCCCCTTTGACGACGTGGTGGAAAGCTCCTTCTACGAGACTCCCGTTGCATGGGCTGTGGAGGAGGGCATCACCAACGGCATCTCCGCCAGTGCCTTCGGCGCGAACAACACCTGCAACCGGGCACAGGTGGTCACCTTCCTGTGGCGGGCCGCCGGCTGCCCCGCGCCTGCATCCATGGAGAACCCCTTCACCGATGTCCAGGTGGGCAGCTTCTATGAGATGCCCGTCCTCTGGGCCGTGGAGAACGGCATCACCAACGGCACCTCCGCCACCACCTTCGGTCCCAACGACCCCTGCAACCGCGCTTCCGTGGTCACCTTCCTCTGGCGCGCCGCGGGCAAGCCCGCCCCCGAAAGCACCACCCACAGCTTCACCGATGTTCAGAAGGGCAGCTTCTATGAAAGCGCAGTCCTCTGGGCCGTGGAAAACGGCATCACCAACGGTGTCTCCGCCACCCAGTTCGGCCCCACCGCCTCCTGCAACCGCGCCCAGGTGGTCACCTTCCTGTACCGCGCCTTTGCCTGAGCCATAATGCAATTTTCCCCCGGAACGAAAGTTCCGGGGGATTTTTTGCGGAATTACGAGGATGCACCCCAAATCCCTTCCCCCGGGGGGAAGGTGGCCCGCGTAAGCGGGTCGGAAGAGGAATGCGGGCGGTAATGTAACGATTTCGAATATGTGAAGACCTCCACCGGTGTGTTATCTTAGTGGTGACACCGGTAGAGGGCTGTTTCGTTGTGCTGATTTTCAGATTCCCGCCCGCATTCCTCTCCCGACCCCTTCGGGGCCACCCTC
>JBGVNV010000004.1:0-40446 GCA_045125955.1 Faecousia sp. | reverse complement strand
CCATGGCCCGCTACAAGCGGCTCCAGGGCTACAATGTCAAGTTCCTGACCGGCACCGATGAGCACGGCCAGAAGATCGAGGAGAAGGCCAAGGAGGCCGGCGTCACTCCCCAGCAGTTCGTCGACAACATCGTTCTGGGCGACCGGGGCGTTCTGGATCTGTGGAAGCTGATGAACATCTCCCACGACCGCTTCATCCGCACCACCGACGATTACCATGTCTCCGCCGTTCAGAAGATCTTCAAGAAGATGTACGAGTCCGGCGACATCTACAAGGGCTCCTACAAGGGCAAGTACTGCACCCCCTGCGAGTCCTTCTGGACCGAGAGCCAGCTCGTCGACGGCAAGTGCCCCGACTGCGGTCGTGATGTCCACGATGCCGAGGAGGAGGCCTACTTCTTCAAGCTCAGCAAGTACGCTGACCGTATCCAGGACCTGCTGGAGAACACCGACTTCCTGGAGCCCCGCTCCCGCGTCAACGAGATGGTCAACAACTTCATCAAGCCCGGCCTGGAGGACCTGTGCGTGTCCCGTACCTCCTTCACCTGGGGCGTGCCCGTGGACTTTGATCCCGGCCACGTGGTCTACGTGTGGATCGATGCTCTGAACAACTACATCACCGCTCTGGGCTACGAGAACGACAAGTATAACGATTTCAACGACTTCTGGCCCGCCGATGTCCACTTCGTGGGCAAGGAGATCGTCCGCTTCCACGCCATCATCTGGCCCGCCATCCTCATGAGCCAGGGCCTGCCCCTGCCCAAGAAGGTCTACGGCCACGGCTGGCTGAACTTCAACGGCGAGAAGATGAGTAAGTCCCGCGGCAACGTGGTCGATCCTTACATCCTGTCCGAGCGTTTCGGCGTGGATGCCCTGCGCTTCTTCCTGCTGCGGACCTTCCCCTTCGGCTCCGACGGCAACTTCACCAATGAGCTGCTGATGTCCACCATCAACATCGACCTGGCCAACACCCTGGGCAACCTGGTCTCCCGTACCGTGGCCATGAACCAGAAGTATTTTGGCGGCAATCTGACCGTCGGCGGCGAGTCCGCACCTCTGGACGAGGAACTGAAGGCCCTGGCCCTGGATGTCATCGCCAAGTACGAGCAGCAGATGGAGAAGTTCCAGTTCTCCCTGGCTCTGAATGAGGTCTTCCGCCTGCTGGACCGCGCCAACAAGTATATCGACGAGACCACCCCCTGGGTCCTGGCCAAGTCCGAGGAGACCAAGGGCAGACTGCTCACCGTCATGAAGAATCTGTGCGAGTGCATCCGCATCGCCGCCATTCTGATTACCCCCATGATGCCCGATTCCTCCGCCAAGATCCTGGATATGCTGAATGTTCCCGCTGAGGCCCGTGGCTGGGATGCCCTGTGCTACTGCGCCGACGAGAACGCCGTCTGGACCACCACCGTGGGCCCCGTGCTGTTCCCCCGTCTGGATGTGGAGAAGGAGCTTATCTACCTGGAGGAGCTGAAGGCCAAGATGTCCGCTCCCGCCAAGCCCGCCATTGAGGTGGAGCCCCTGGCTGAAGAGAAGGTGGACTTCGACACCTTCTGCAAGTCCGACTTCCGCGCCGTGAAGGTCATCGACTGCAAGAATGTCAAGAAGTCCGACAAGCTGCTGCAGTTCACCCTGGACGACGGCACCGGCACCGAGCGTCAGATCCTCTCCGGCATCGCCAAGTTCTACAAGCCCGAGGACCTGATCGGCAAGACCCTGGTGGCCATTGTCAATCTGCCTCCCCGTAAGATGATGGGCCGCGAGTCCTGTGGCATGCTGATCTCCGCCATCCACACCGAGAACGGCGAGGAGAAGCTGAATCTGCTGATGATCGACGACGCCATCCCCGCAGGCGCAAAGCTGGGCTAAAATCAGTTGAAAGTTGACAGTGGATAGTGGACAGTGTTCGCTATCCACTGTTTTCAATGTGGAATGTAGGGGCGACCCTCGTGTATAGTGTAGTAACATAGTTTACACATTGTGCAAGGACATGGTTTACAGTTTTTGATATACTAGAGCCATACAAGACAGAAAGGGTGTGTTTGTATGGCTTGGTATGAAAGGACTGTAGAAGAAATGCGAGAAGAATTTGCAAGGCGTGTGCTGGCGCAGGAGCGGAGTAAAGCCGCACTGTGCCGGGAGTATGGGATCAGCCGTCCCACCGGTGACAAGTGGCTGGAACGGTTCCAGGCCGGTGATTCCATGTCCGACCGCAGCCGTGCGCCGAAAACCACCCCCGGCAGGACTGCTCCTGAAATGGAAGCTCAGATCGTTGCGCTCCGCCGGAAATACCCTGCCATCGGCGCAACAAAGCTTCGTAAGATGCTGGAGAATGAAGGTCATACAAATTTGCCCTGCGCCAGGACCGTTAATAACATCCTCCATCGGCACGGCCTGATCGAGCGAGAGGCCAGCCTGGCTGCAACGCCCCATCAGAGGTTTGAAAAGTCTGTCCCCAACGAGATGTGGCAGGCGGATTTTAAGGGTCACTTTGCCATGAAGGACGGGTATCGCTGCCATCCGCTGAACATCCTTGACGACCACAGCCGCTTCAGTCTTTGTGTCGAAGCTCTTCGTGGTGAAACTTTTGAGGATGTAAAACCTGTCCTTGTTCGGCTATTCCGGGAATACGGGATACCATTCAGCTTCCTTTGCGATAACGGAAACCCCTGGGGCACTTCCCAGAGCCTGGGCTACACCCGCTTTGAGGTGTGGCTCATGGAGCTGGGGATCCTGACTCTTCATGGCCGGATCCGGCACCCGCAGACCCAGGGCAAGGAGGAACGGTTCAACGGTTCTTTTACCAAAGAATGTCTGAAGCAGCATGAGATCCTGGATCTCGTTCATGCACAAGAGGTCTTTGACGAGTATCGGGCTTTCTACAATGAAGTACGGCCCCATTTCGCGCTGGAGCTGGATGTTCCCCAAAAGCATTACCAGGCCAGCTCCAGAGCGATGCCGGAACAGATCGAGGAATGGGAATATGGCCCCGAATACAAACTGTGCAAAGTGAAAGAAACCGGCTATTTCAACTACAAAGGCCAGGGATACTTTTTGAGCGAAGCCTTTGCCGGAAAACACATCGCCGTGCGGGAATCCCACCTGCCCGGTCAGATAACACTGGTGTTTCGCCAGTTCAAAGTAGGCCGCATCGACCTTGACAGCAGAGCCTACACACAAAAAAGAGTCTACTTACTGGAGGGCGACCCAAGAGCAAATGTGTAAACCATGTTGTTGCACAATCTGTAAACCATGTTGCTCTTGACACCTCGGTCGCCCCTACGAGTGAGATGGAGATGGTTACATGAAATCGGACTGCCATATTCACATGGTTTTGGATGGTGCGGACTGGCGTTCTGCCTTTGACCGCCACCGTGGCGGGCCTGACCGGCAGTGGATCCGGGAGCGGCTTCGGGAATATGCCGCCGCTGGTTTTACCTACCTCCGGGACGGCGGCGACAAATGGGGCGTGGGCCTTGCCGCAAGAGAGATGGCAGGGGAGTGGGGGATCACCTACAAAACGCCCCTGGCTCCGCTGATTTTGGAGGGGCACTACGGCGGTTTTATCGGGGAAAAGTACCGGAATATCCGGGAATATGCGGAATTGGTCCGGAAACGCCGGTCCCAGGGTGCGGACTTTATCAAGATCATGATCTCCGGCATCATGGATTTCGACCATTTTGGAACATTGTCGGAAGACGGACTGGACCCCCAGCTCGTCCGGGAGCTCATCCACATCGCCCATGAGGAGGGCTTTGCCGTCATGGCCCATGCCAACGGGGCCCGGACCGTGGAAGCCGCCGCCCTGGCGGGGGTGGACTCCATCGAGCACGGAGCCTACCTGGACATGGATGCTCTGCACGCCATGCGGGAAAACGGCACGGTCTGGTGCCCCACCCTCTCTGCCATCGGCAATCTGCGGGGCAGGGGACGGTTCGATGAAAAAGCTGTGGCATCCATCTGCGAAAGCTCTGTGCAAAACCTCCGCCGTTTTGCACAAATGGACGGTCTGATCGCTCCGGGCAGCGATGCCGGAGCCTGGGCCGTGCCCCATGCAGACGGGGGAATGGACGAATATGCTCATCTGGCCCATGCCCTGGGGGAGAATACGGAAGCTGTAATTCGTACAGGAATCAGCGCAATCCGCACGAAATTCTGACTTTCTTTGAAAATATGGGTAAGTTTACTATTTTGCTCTAAGGTTTCATCAAAAGTTCATGCAGTTTGTGCGGCTTGAACTACTTGCCGAAAAAGGAAACTTATGCTAGAATGTTCTCGTAATAAGGCTTCGGAGGACTGACGGAAACAGGTGAATGGACACCAGGAACTCTGAAGCTGTGCAAAAAAGCCGACCGTCTGGGCACACTTGTCGAAAGACGGGTGTGCCCTTTTGTAGTTTTAAGGAGGTCAACATGAAGAAAGTCGGAATCGTCATGGGCAGCGACAGCGATCTGCCCATCCTGCGCAAGGCGATGGATATGCTGGACACCCTGGGCGTTCCCTATGAGACCCATATCTACTCCGCTCACCGCACCCCCGTGGAGGCCCGCGACTTTGCCCTGAATGCCCGCGCCAACAATTTTGGCTGCATCATCGCCGCCGCCGGTATGGCTGCCCATCTGGCCGGTGCCATTGCCGCCAACACCACCCTGCCCGTCATCGGCATCCCCTGCAAGGGCGGCATGATGGACGGTCTGGATGCCCTGCTCGCCACCGTGCAGATGCCCTCCGGCATTCCCGTGGCCACCGTGGCTGTCAACGGCGGTGTCAACGCCGCGCTGCTGGCTGCCCAGATCATCGCCGTCTCCGAGCCTGAGCTGGCTGCAAAGCTCGATGCCAAGCGCGCCGCCGATGCCGCCACCGTCCTCAAGAAGGACGCTGCCCTCCAGGCAGAGCTCAATCAGTAATGAAAAATTGAAAATGGAAAATTGAGAATGATCTCTTATTTTTCAACTATCAATTATCAATTTTCAATTCAAGTATCCACCATTTTTCAAATCAGAAATGAGGTAAATTATTATGGAAAACCTGAAGCTGCTGTACACCGGCAAGACCAAGAATGTTTATGAGCTGCCCAACGGCAACTGCCTGCTGCTGTTCAAGGACGACTGCACCGGCAAGGACGGCGTGTTCGATCCCGGCGAGAACTCCGTTGGCCTGACCATCGAGGGCGTGGGCGACGTCAACCTGCGTATGTCCATCTACTACTTCGAGAAGATCAACGCTGCTGGCATCAAGACCCACTTCGTCAACGCCGACCTGGGCACCACCACCATGGAAGTCCTGCCCGCCAAGGTCTTCGGCAAGGGCCTGGAGGTCATCTGCCGCCGCAAGGCTGTCGGTTCCTTCTTCCGCCGCTACAACCAGTACTGCACCGAGGGCCAGGATCTGCCCTACTACGTGGAGACCACCTTCAAGAACGATGCTCTGGGCGATCCCCTGGTCACCAAGGACGGCCTGGTCGATCTGGGCGTCATGACCGCCGAGCAGTACGACTCCCTGAAGGCTCAGACCCAGGCCATCACCAAGATCGTCGCTGACGACCTGGCCGAGAAGGGCCTGGAGCTGTACGACATCAAGTTCGAGTTCGGCTACGATCCCGAGGGCAATGTCATGCTGATCGACGAGGTCGCCTCCGGCAACATGCGCGTCTACAAGGACGGCAAGTACATCGACCCCATGACCCTGAATAAGCTGTTCTTCGCCTAAGTTTACCCATGCAACCCTTGTCCCCGAAAGGGGACAGGGGCTGTACCTGTCTTTATGATTAGTTGAAAGTGGGAAGTTGAAAGTGGAAAGTTTTGGCTTTTGCTTAACTTTACACTTTCCCCTTTCAACTTTCCACTTTTGCAGACACTACGACTCTATAAAGGAGCTAAATTACTATGGATCATAAGAATTCTTTCTCCGCCAGCTATGCTGCTGCCGGTGTTGACATCACCGCCGGTTACCGTGCTGTGGAGCTGATGAAGAAGCACGTTGCCCGTACCCGCAATTCCGGCTGTCTGGACGATGTGGGCGGCTTCGGCGGCTGCTTCGGTCTGGGTGCCTTCGCCGGTATGGAGGAGCCTGTCCTGGTCTCCGGCACCGACGGCTGCGGCACCAAGGTCAAGCTGGCCATGCTCATGGACAAGCATGACACCATCGGCATCGATGCCGTTGCCATGTGCGTCAACGACATCATCTGCTGCGGCGCGAGACCTCTGTTCTTCCTGGACTACATCGCCTGCGGCAAGAATGTCCCCGAGAAGATCGCCGAGATCGTCGGCGGCGTGGCTGAGGGCTGTGTCCAGTCCGGTGCCGCTCTGATCGGCGGCGAGACTGCCGAGCATCCCGGCCTGATGCCCGTGGACGAGTACGACCTGGCCGGTTTCGCCGTGGGCATCGTTGACAAGAAGAAGATCATCGACAACACCCGCATGGCTGCCGGCGACGTGGTCATCGGCCTGGCTTCCACCGGTATCCACTCCAACGGCTTCTCCCTGTGCCGTAAGGTCTTCAACATCGACCAGAACCCCGACAGCCTGTATGTCAAGCGGGACGACCTGGGCGGCAAGTCCGTTGCCGAGGCCCTGCTGGTCCCCACCCGTATCTATGTCAAGTCCGTCCTGGCTCTGCTGGAGCAGGTGGATGTGAAGGGCATCTCTCACATCACCGGCGGCGGCTTCTACGAGAACATTCCCCGTTCCATCCCCAACGGCCTGGGTGCCAAGATCGACAAGTCCGCCGTCAAGGTCCTGCCCATCTTCGATGTCATCGCCAAGGAGGGCAACATCCCCGAGCGCGACATGTTCAACACCTACAACATGGGCGTCGGCATGAGCATCGTGGTCCCCGCCGCTCAGGTGGAGAAGGCTCTGGAGATCCTGTCCGCCAACGGCGAAACTGCTTACGTCATCGGTGAGATCATCGAGTCTGACGAGAAGGTGATCCTGTAATGGCGAAGAACATTGCTGTTCTGGTCTCCGGCGGCGGCACCAACCTGCAGGCACTGATCGATGCCCAGGGCAGCGTGCTGAACTCCGGCAAGATCACCCTGGTGGTGGCGAATAACGCAGGTGCCTACGCGCTGGAGCGGGCCAAAAAGGCCGGGATCAACACCGCCGTGGTCCTGAAGAAGGAGTGCGGCTCCCAGGAGGCCTTTGAGACCCGCCTGATGCAGGTGCTGGACGAAAACGGCATCGACATCATCATCCTGGCGGGCTTTATGACCATCCTCACCGAGCGGTTCACCGCCCACTATCCCAAGCGCATCCTCAATGTCCACCCCAGCCTGATCCCCGCCTTCTGCGGCGAGGGCTTCTACGGCCTGCGGGTCCATGAGGAGGCACTGAAGTACGGTGTCAAGGTCACCGGCGCCACCGTCCACTTCGTCAATGAGATCCCTGACGGCGGCGAGATCATCGCCCAGAAGGCCGTCTACATCGAAGACGGCGATACCCCCGAGATCCTGCAGCGCAGAGTCATGGAGCAGGCCGAATGGATCCTCCTGCCCCAGGCCGCCGAGAAGGTCTGCGCCGCAATGGTTTAAAGAATTGTAGGGGCGATTCATAAATCGCCCGGTTACCCCGACAACCACAACTCGGGCGATTCGTGAATCGCCCCTACGAAGGAGATAAATATGAACGTTTACGAGACCAAGACCATGGCCGAGCGTCTGGATGGCAACACCTACCCTGGCCGGGGCATCGTGCTGGGCGTGACCGCTGACGGTAAGACCGCTGTCGCTGCCTACTTCATCATGGGCCGCTCCGTCAACTCCCGCAACCGCGTGTTCTGCCTGGAGCCCGACGGCATCCGCACCGAGGCCCACGATCCCGCCCTGATGAAGGACCCCCACCTGATCATCTACCATCCCGTCCGGGAGCTGGGTAAGGGCCTGATCGACACCAACGGCGACCAGACCGACACCATCTGGGAGTTCGCCGCCCGGGGCGAGAGCTGGGAGGCCGCTCTGCGCACCCGCATGTTCGAGGATGACGGCCCCAACTGGACCCCCCGCATCTCCGGCATCCAGGCAGGTGACGGCTCCTACAAAATGTCCATCCTGAAGGCCGCCGATCCCGAGGGCAATGCCTGCGCCCGCTTCTTCTACGAGTACCCCGCTACTGCCGGTCTGGGCCACTTCATCCATACCTATGTCTGTGACGGCAACCCCGTGATCCCCACCTTCCAGGGCGAGCCCGAGCGCGTTTCCATCCCCGCCGACATCGATGCCTTCACCGAGGAGCTGTGGACCAACCTGGACGAGAACAACAAGATCTCCCTGTTTGTCCGCTACACCGACATTGCCACCGGCAAGTTCGAGCAGCGTATCATCAACAAGCACAACTAAAAATATACACGTCATTGCGAGGAGGGCGAAGCCCGACGTGGCAATCCCCTCCAAGCTTCCGGAATCCTTAGGGGATTGCCACGCCAGTGTGCGCACTGGCTCGCAATGACGTGGATTATTGGAGGATATTTGATATGAAGAATTTCGAGCTGAAGTACGGCTGCAACCCCAACCAGAAGCCTGCTTCTCTGTATATGCATGACGGCAGCGAGCTGCCCATCACCATCCTGAACGGCCGTCCCGGCTACATCAACTTCATGGATGCCCTGAACTCCTGGCAGCTGGTCAAGGAGCTGAAGGAGGCCACCGGCATGGCCTGTGCCACTTCCTTCAAGCATGTCTCTCCCACCTCCGCCGCCGTGGGCAAGCCCCTGCCCCTGGACCTGAAGAAGGCCTGCTTCGTGGAGGACCTGGAGGGTCTGGACGAGAACCCCCTGGCCTGCGCTTATGTCCGCGCCCGCGGCACCGACCGTCTGTGCTCCTTCGGCGACTGGGTCGCTCTGTCCGAGACTTGCGACGAGATGACCGCCAAGCTGATCGCCCCCGAGGTCTCCGACGGTGTCATCGCCCCCGGCTACACCGACGAGGCTCTGGCCATCCTGAAGAATAAGCGCAAGGGCTCCTACAATGTGGTTGCCATCGACCCCAATTACGTTCCCGATGTCCAGGAGCGCAAGCAGATCTTCGGCATCACCTTCGAGCAGGGCCGCAACAATTTCAAGATCGGCGAGCATCTGCTGGAGAATATGGTCACCGCCACCAAGGAGCTGCCCGAGTCCGCCAAGATCGACTTGATCGTGTCCCTGATCACCCTGAAGTACACCCAGAGTAACTCCGTGTGCTTCGCCTACGACGGTCAGGCCATCGGTGTCGGTGCCGGTCAGCAGTCCCGCGTCCACTGTGTCCGTCTGGCTGGCAGCAAGGCCGATACCTGGTTCCTGCGTCAGCATCCCAAGACTCTGAACCTGCCCTTCCGCCCCGACCTGGGCCGTCCCGGCCGCGACAATGTCATCGACGGCTACATCAACGGCAACGAGGAGGATGTCTGCGCCGAGGGCATCTGGCAGAACTACTTCACCGTCCGTCCCGAGCCCCTGACCGCCGAGGAGAAGCGGGCCTGGCTGGACAGCCGTGATGCCGTCTCCCTGGGCTCCGACGCTTTCTTCCCCTTCCCCGACTCCGTCAAGCGCGGCGTGGCCTCCGGTGTCAAGTACATCGCCCAGCCCGGCGGCTCCATCCGTGACGATCTGGTCATCGCCGAGTGCGACAAGAACGGCATCGCCATGGCCTTCACCGGCATGCGCCTGTTCCACCACTAAGATTAAGTTGAAAGTGGAAAGGGGAAAGTGGAAAGTTTGAATGATCATAACTTTCAGCTTTCAACTTTCAACTTTCAACTCCCAATGCTCTAACTGGGAGGTTGTTTATGAATATTATGCTGATCGGCGGTGGTGGTCGTGAGCACGCCATTCTCCGCTCTCTGAAAAAGAATCCTGCCGTTGAGACTGTCTGGATGCTGCCCGGTAACGGTGCCATGGAGTCCGAGGCTATCTGCTACCCCATTGGTGCCACCGATCTGGATGGCATCGTGGCCTTTGCCAAGGAGCACAAGGTCGATTACGCCGTTGTGGCTCCCGACGATCCCCTGGTCCTGGGCTGTGTGGACCGTCTGAACGAGCTGGGCATTCCCTGCTTCGGCCCCAAGCGGAGTGCCGCCATCATCGAGGGCTCCAAGGCCTTCTCCAAGGACCTGATGAAGAAGTACGGCATTCCCACCGCCGCTTATGAGATCTTCACCGAGCTTCCCAAGGCTCTGGAGTATCTGAAGACCTGCCCCATCCCCACCGTTGTCAAGGCTGACGGCCTGGCTCTGGGCAAGGGCGTTATCATCGCAATGACCCGTGAGGAAGCCGTGGAGGCTGTCACCGATATGATGGCAAACGCCAAGTTCGGTGCTTCCGGCACCACCGTCGTCATCGAGGAGTTCCTGGAGGGTCCTGAGGTTTCCGTGCTGAGCTTCACCGACGGCAAGACCGTCAAGCCCATGGTGTCCTCCATGGACCACAAGCGTGCCAAGGACAATGACCAGGGCCTGAACACCGGCGGCATGGGCACCATCGCCCCCAACCCCTACTACACCGATGCCATCGCCGCCGAGTGCATGAAGACCATCTTCCTGCCCACCATCAACGCCATGGCCGCCGAGGGCCGTCCCTTCCAGGGCTGCCTGTACTTTGGCCTGATGCTGACCAAGAACGGTCCCAAGGTCATCGAGTACAACTGCCGCTTCGGCGATCCCGAGACCCAGGTGGTCCTGCCCCTGCTGGAAAGCGACCTGCTGACCATTATGCAGGCCTGTACCAACGGCACTCTGGACAGCACCGAGGTCAAGTTTGCAGACAAGCACGCCTGCTGTGTCATCACCGCCTCCGAGGGCTATCCCGAGGCTTATAAGAAGGGCTTCCCCCTGGTCATGACCGAGGAAGCTGCCGCCTGCACCTATGTTGCCGGTGCCAAGATGGCGGACGGCGTTCTGGTCACCAACGGCGGCCGCGTCACCGGCACCACCGCCATTGCCGCATCCCTGCCCGAGGCCATTCGCGAGGCCTACCGTCTGGCTGACGGTGTCAAGTTCGACAATGCCTACCGCCGCTCCGACATCGGTCAGCGGGCTCTGCAGGCACTGAAGTAAAAATCAACCGAGGGAACGTCAAAATTTGACGTTCCCTGTCGGTGCGCTATGGGCACCCGTAGGGGCGATTCATGAATCGCCCGCAGATTTTCGCAGAAAATCTGTTCGCGCAAGCGAAAAGGGACGCTGGTGCACGGGCTATTCTTGAATCGCCCCTACGATATTTTTTGATTTGTTTTGTAAATGAAATGCATTTCATGTAATTATGGAGGAAACTGAATGGTTTACCGCATTTTTGTTGAAAAGAAGCCCGGTCAGACCCATGAGGCCGACAAGCTGCTGAAGGACGTGCAGGAGTTTCTGCAGATCGCTTCCCTGAAGGCCGTCCGGGTCATCAACCGCTACGATGTGGAGAATATTGACGAGGCCCTCTTTGAGAACGCCGTCCGCAATGTCTTCTCCGAGCCCCAGGTGGACAACACCTACGCTGAGCTGAGTGCCGAGGGCATCGTCTTCGCCGTGGAGCCCCTGCCCGGTCAGTTCGACCAGCGGGCCGACTCCGCTGCCCAGTGCATCCAGATCATCTCCCAGGGCGAGCGTCCCCTGGTCCGCACCGCCAAGGTCTATGTCCTGACCGGCGAGCTGACCGCAGACGAGCTGGCTGCCATCCGCAAGTACGTCATCAACCCCGTGGAGTGCCGTGAGGCTTCTCTGGAGAAGCCCGAGACTCTCGTCATGCACTACGAGATCCCCTCTTCCGTCGCCACCGTCGAGGGCTTCCTGGATCTGGACCGCGCAGGCCTGGAAGCCATGGCAAAGAACCTGGGTCTGGCCATGGATGCCGGTGATCTGGAGTTCTGCCAGGGCTACTTCAAGACCGAGAATCGCAACCCCACCATCACTGAGATCCGCATGATCGACACCTACTGGTCCGATCACTGCCGTCACACCACCTTCAACACCATCATCGACAACGTCTCCTTTGCCGATCCTCTGCTGCAGAGTGCCTGGCAGGAGTACCTGGACACCCGCGTGGAGCTGAACCGCACCAAGCCCACTACCCTGATGGATATCGGCACCCTGGCCGGTAAGTGGCTGCGCAAGAACGGCATGCTGGAGAAGCTCTATGAGTCCGAGGAGATCAACGCCTGTACCGTCCGTATGACCGTCAACGTCGACGGCGAGGACCAGCCCTGGCTGCTGCTCTTTAAGAACGAGACCCACAACCATCCCACCGAGATCGAGCCCTTCGGCGGTGCCGCCACCTGCATCGGCGGTGCCATCCGTGACCCCCTGGCCTCCCGTGCTTATGTCTACGGTGCCATGCGCGTCACCGGCGCGGCTGATCCCCTGAAGTCCGTGGACGAGACCCTGAAGGGCAAGCTGCCCCAGCGCAAGATCGTCACCACCGCCGCCGCAGGCTATTCCTCCTACGGCAACCAGATCGGTCTGGCCACCGGCATGGTCGATGAGATCTACCACCCCGGCTACGCCGCCAAGCGCATGGAGATCGGTGCCGTTGTCGGTGCTGTCCACGAGGACCACTCCAAGCCCGATTTCCCCGCCCCCGGCGACAAGGTCATCCTGCTGGGCGGCCGCACCGGCCGTGACGGCATCGGCGGTGCCACCGGCTCTTCCAAGGCCCACAACGTCCAGTCCGTGGAAACCTGCGGCTCCGAGGTCCAGAAGGGCAACGCCCCCGAGGAGCGCAAGCTGCAGCGTCTGTTCCGCAACGGCGAGGCCGCTGTCATGATCAAGCGTTGCAACGACTTCGGCGCAGGCGGCGTTTCCGTCGCCATCGGCGAGCTGGCCGACGGCCTGGATATCGACCTGAACAAGATCCCCAAGAAGTACGAGGGTCTGGACGGCACCGAGCTGGCCATTGCCGAGTCCCAGGAGCGTATGGCCATCGTGGTCGCGGAGCACAACGTTGCCCGCTTCCTGGAGATCGCCGCCACCGAGAACCTGGAGGCCACCGTGGTCGCCACCGTCACCGACACCAACCGTCTGGTCATGCACTGGAACGGTGCCACCATCTGTGATGTCTCCCGCGACTTCCTGAACTCCAACGGTGCCGAGAAGCACATCGACATTGAGCTGGCTCCCGCCAGCGAGTATGAGCAGGAAATTAACGGCGGCTTTGTGGAAAACTTCCAGCGCATCGCCACCGACCTGAACACCTGCTCCAAGCGCGGTCTGAGCGAGCGTTTCGACTCCACCATCGGCGCAGGCACCGTCCTGATGCCCTTCGGCGGCAAGTACCAGCACACCCCCATCCAGGCCATGGTCCACAAGGTCAGCCTGGAGAAGGGCCACACCGATGACTGCTCCGTCATGTCCTGGGGCTACAACCCCTTCGTCACCGAGCACAGCCCCTACCACGGTGCATATCTCGCCGTCGTGGAGTCCGCCGCCAAGCTGGTGGCCACCGGTGCCAAGTATGAGGATGTGTACCTGACCTTCCAGGAGTACTTCCAGCGTCTGGGCAACGATCCCAAGCGTTGGGGCCAGCCTCTGGCTGCCCTGCTGGGTGCCTTCAACGCCCAGATGGATCTGAAGATCGCCGCCATCGGCGGTAAGGACTCCATGTCCGGCTCCTTCGAGAACATCGATGTTCCCCCCACTCTGGTCTCCTTCGCTGTGACCACCGAGAAGGTCCAGAACATCGTCTCCAACGAGTTCAAGGCTCCCGGTCACAAGGTCTGCCTGCTGAAGCCCGAGTACGATGCCAACGGCCTGCCCGAAAGCGAGTCCCTGCTGGGCCTGTTCGACTATGTCACCGAGCTGCTGCGCTCCGGTAAGGCCGTCTCCGCCTACACCCCCGGCATGGGCGGCGTGGGCGAGGCCGTCATGAAGATGGCCTACGGCAACATGATCGGCGTGGAGTTTGCCGATGTTGCCGTCAACGAGCTGTTCGGCCACTGCTACGGCTCCTTCCTGCTGGAAATGGCCGAGGGCGAGGTGGGTCTGACCATCGGTGAGACCACCGCTGTCCCCGTCCTGCGTCAGGGCGGCGAGTCCGTTGCTCTGGATGCCCTGCTGAAGAGCTACGAGGAGAAGCTGGAGGATGTATTCCCCTGCAACATCCCCGATGCCAAGACCCCCATCGAGACCGTCTCCTTCCAGGCTGAGACCTGCAAGGCTCCTGCTGTGAAGGTGGCCCGTCCCAAGGTCCTGATCCCCGTCTTCCCCGGCACCAACTGTGAGTACGATTCCGCCAAGGCCATGACCGATGCCGGTGCCGAGGCTGAGATCTTCGTCATCCGCAACCTGACTGCCGACGCCATTGCCTCCTCCGTTGAGGAGTTCGCCAATAAGCTGAAGACTGCCCAGATGGTCTTCGTGCCCGGCGGCTTCTCCGGCGGCGACGAGCCCGACGGCTCCGGCAAGTTCATCACTGCCTTCTTCCGCAACGCCGCCGTCAAGGAGCAGATCACCGATCTGCTGGATAACCGCGACGGTCTGATGCTGGGTATCTGCAACGGCTTCCAGGCTCTGGTCAAGCTGGGTCTGGTGCCCTACGGCAAGATCATGGATTCCGACTGCGACATGCCCACCCTGACCTACAACGTCATCGGCCGCCACCAGTCCCGCGTGGTCCGCACCCGCGTGGCCTCCAACATGTCCCCCTGGCTGCGCTCCGTGAATGTGGGCGACGTGTTCAATGTGCCCATCTCCCACGGCGAGGGCCGCTTCTTCGCCTCCGAGGAGACCGTCCGCGAGCTGGCCAAGAACGGTCAGATCGCCACCCAGTACGTGGATCTGCTGGACAACACCACCGCTGATGTCCACTTCAATCCCAACGGCTCCATCTTCGCCATCGAGGGCATCACCTCTCCCGATGGCCGCGTCTTCGGTAAGATGGGCCACTCCGAGCGTAAGGGCTTCGGCCTGTACAAGAATATTCCCGGCGAGTTCGACATGAAGCTGTTCGAGTCCGCTGTGAAGTATTTCAAGGGCTAATCTGTCATAAAAAAGGACCCTCCCGTTGCCGGGAGGGTCTTTTGTATGCGTAGGAGCGACCCTTGCGGTTGCACAGGGTAAAGAAAAAGGGGGCGACCGTAAAGGTCGCCCCTACGCGTTAAGCATTTACAGAAGCTGCCCGATCACCAGCAGGATGATGCCGGGGATGCCCAGGATGCCCACCAGCAGGCAGGTGAACAGATTGATCTCAAAGACGATGCCCGTCAGGCCGGACAGCAGATTCAGCAGCCACAGACAGATGAAGCCGGAAGCGGAGTTGACGGCCATCTTCCACAGACAGCCCACCTGCTTCACGACAAATTTCAGCACCAGAAAGCCGATGACAATGGGAATGATGAGCGCGAGAATATTTTCCATGGTTTCCTCCAAAAAAACATTTTTCCATAGTATAGCATATCCTGCGGAAAATAAAAGTGTCTTTTTTGTAAATTCCCGGCTCAGCCTTGGGGCAGGGGAGCGCACCAGCCACAACATCCAGTATATCGACAAAAACCGGCAGGAAAATTCGGTACTTCCCGGCAAGAATTTTGTGTTGTTTCCCCACAATGGGTGTGGTATAATAAAACAACTTGACGATAAAGAGAGAAGGTGACGGTCTTGAACGCGACCGAAGTGAACATTTCCAGAGACCATGTCCGCAAGCTGCTGGCTGCTGCCAGCCCCGATGCGGCGATGGTGTACTTATATGTTTCCTGCGGCAACCCCATTGAGGGTGCCGAGCAGGTCTTGAAGATGGGTGCAGGCCGGATCGGCTGCGCCGTGGCGACCCTGCGCCAGCTGGGTCTGTGGGAAGAGCCCAAGCGGGTGGTCATCCCCGCCGGGGAACGGCCAAATTATACGGAAAACGACGTGTTCGAGGCCATGGACCAGGATTTCGACTTCCGCATCCTCTACGGCGAGGTCCAGCGGCTCCTGGGCAAGAGTCTGAACACCGAGGAGCTGAAAATTTTGCTGGGCTTCACCCGGTACTTAGGGTTTACTCCCGACGTGATCTCCGTCCTGGTCAACTACTGCCGGGACCGCCAGCGGCAGAAGGGCCTGAACCGGGCTCCCAGCCTGCGGATGATCGAGAAGGAGGCCTACGCCTGGGCGGAAAAGGGCATCGACTCCCTGGAGGAGGCTGCCGCCTACATCCAGAACCAGAATCAGTACAACACCCGCATGGCCCACATCAAGCATCTGCTCCAGATCCGGGGCAGACGGCTCACCGCCGCCGAGGAGCGGTACGCCTACCAGTGGTCCGAGATGGGCTTTGACGATGAGACCATCCTGATGGCCTATGAGCGCACCTGCATCAACACCGGCGGTCTGAAGTGGCCCTACATGAACAGCATCCTCAAGCGGTGGCACGATGCGGGGCTCCACACCGCCGACCAGGTCCGCGCCGGCGACAGCAAGGCACAGCCCAAGCAGGAACGCCGGGACCTGAGCCCCGACGAGCTGGAAGCCATCCGCAGAATGATGGAGGAGGAGTAACATGGGATACAGCATTGAAGTGGTCCGCCGGGCCAGAGAACGGCTGGCCCAGGCCCGCTCCGAACGGGAGCGGGAAAACCGGGAGCACCTGCGCGTGGCCTACGAGCAGCAGCCCCGGCTTCAGGAGATCGACCGCCAGCTGCGCATGACCATGGCAAAGGCCGCCATGGCCGCCTTCGCCGGCGGCGATGCCGAACGGCTGATGGCCGAGGCGAAGCAGCAGAACCAGTCCCTCCAGCGCGAACGCCGCCAGATCGTGGCAGGCTGCTTTGAGGAGGGCTTCCTGGACGAGACCCCCATCTGTACCGTCTGTTCCGGCACCGGCTACGTTGGCAGCACCATGTGCGACTGTCTGGCGGAGCTCTGCCGCCAGGAGCAGAAGAAGGAGCTGACCTTCCTTTCCGCAGGCCGGGAAAGCTTCGACCAGTTCCGGCTGGACTATTATTCCGACAAACCCACCCCGGCCGGCTATGTCCCCCGGGTCATCATGGAGAAGACCTACCAGACCTGCCGCCGCTATGCCTTCGGCTTCCACGAAAAGGCAGGAAATCTGCTGTTTTCCGGCAATACGGGCCTGGGCAAGACCTTCCTCTCCGCCTGCATCGCCCGGACCGTGGCGGATCAGGGCTACAGCGTGGTCTATGAGAGCGCGGGCAAGCTGTTCCAGACTCTGGAAAAGGCCCGCTTTGAAGCCAATGACGAAAATCGCCGGGCCGCGGCAAAGTATGCCGAGTGCGACCTGCTGATCGTGGACGACCTGGGCACGGAGCTGCCCGGTCAGTTCGTCACCGCCGCCCTGTACAGCCTCATCAACGACCGGCTGCTGGAAAATAAGCCCACCATCATCTCCACCAACCTCAGCGAGGAAGAGCTGGTCCGCCGCTACAATCCCCAGATCGCCTCCCGGCTCCGGGGCAGCTACAAGCGGGTGGCCTTCGTGGGCGATGACATCCGGCTCCTGAAAAATCGGGGGGTGCTGCGATGAAAATCGGTATCCTCTTCGACCTGGACGGCACCCTGCTGAACACATTGGAGGATCTGCGGGATGCCACCAACGCCGCCCTGCGGCATTTTGGCTGTCCGGAGCGGACGCTGGAGGAGATCCGGACCTTCGTGGGCAACGGAGCCCGGAACCAGATCCGGCTGTCCCTGCCGGGAAAGGCCGATGATCCCGACCTGGATGAAGTTTTGGAGTGGTACAAGGCGTATTATGCGGGCCACTGCCAGATCAAGACCGCGCCCTATCCCGGCATCGGAGACATGCTGGAGAGCCTGAAAGGGAAGTGGCCCATGGCCATCGTGTCCAACAAGCCCGATATCGCCGTGAAGACCCTCTGCGCGGAGCATTTCCCCGGCATCTACGCCCTGGGCGAGGCTCCGGACTGCCCCCGCAAGCCTGCCCCCGACATGGTTTTCAAGGCCATGGAGGCCATCGGTGTGGATAAGTGCATCTATGTGGGCGACTCCGAGGTGGATATCCGCACGGCGAACAACGCGGGCGTTCCCTGCGTCAGCGTTCTCTGGGGCTTCCGGGATCGGGACGTGCTGGAAGGGGAGGGTGGAACGCATTTCTGCGCGGAAGCGTGGGAGCTCCCCGGTCTGCTGGAAGAGATCGCCTGCGGCAGCATGTGAATGTAAATAAACCTGAAAGACCGCTGAAAAGCGGTCTTTTTCATTGAAATGAAAACTTTTTTGAAACATTCCAAAGACACTTGCAATGGGGCGGGATTCATGATACACTTAGCGGGTACAAATCCGGGAACCCGGAGAAATGAGGAGAAACAAATGAATTGCAAAAAATGTAACGCGGAGATGGCCGAGGACATGAAGTTCTGCCCCGCCTGCGGTGCAGACCAGGAGAAGACCGGTCTGGGTGCCGGTAAGATCGCATTGCTCGTGATCCTGGCTATGGCCGCCATCGCTGTGGTGGCTGCCCTGGTTCTGGGCGGCAAGGGCGGTACCACCCCCGCTGAGACCACCGTCCCCACCACTGCCCCCGCCGCTTCCGGCGAGGCCACCGAGACCACTCCCCCCATGACCGTCCCCGCCGACGGCAACCCCGATGACGCCACCTGCAAGGGCAGCTACACCCTGGCCGAGGGCGCGACCTTCAACGGCGATGCCGTTGTCGCCACCATGGGCGAGCACAAGCTGACCAACGCCGAGCTGCAGGTCTACTACTGGATGCAGGTCTACGACTTCCTGAACCAGTACGGCAGCTACGCCAGCATGTTCGGTCTGGACTACACCCAGCCTCTGGATATGCAGCTGAGCCTGGAGGGTGCCATGACCTGGCAGCAGTACTTCCTGGATGCCGCCCTGGATACCTGGGCCAACTATCAGGCCATGTGCAACGAGGCCAACGCCGCCAGCTACGTTCTGGACGAGGAGTACGTCATCTACCTTGAGGAGCTGCCCGAAAATCTGGAGTCCAGTGCCCTGGAGATGGGCTATGAGAGTGCCGAGGACATGATCCGCCGGGATATGGGCCCCAACGCCAGCCTGGAGGGCTATCTGAACTACCTGAACAACTACTACCTGGGCTATATGTACTACGGCGACACCCTGGAGCAGATCCCCGTCACCGATGCCGAGGTGGAGGCCTACTATGAGGCCCACATCGAGGATTACAAGGCCAACGGCCTGGAGAAGACCGACGAGCGTTATGTGGACGTCCGCCACATCCTGGTCACCCCTGAGGGCGGCGATGCCGCCACCGAGGAGCAGTGGGCCGCCGCCGAGAAGGAGGCCAACAACATCCTGAACGAGTGGCTGACCAAGCATCCCGACGAGGACGGCTTCGCCGTTCTGGCCGAGGCCTACACCGACGATCCCGGCTCCGCCTCCAACGGTGGCCTGTACGAGGATGTCTATGTGGGCCAGATGGTGCCGGAGTTTGAGAACTGGTGCTTCGATGCCTCCCGTCAGACCGGCGACTACGGCATCGTCAAGACCACCTACGGCTACCACATCATGTACTTCGTGGGCAGCGACTATGTCTGGTATGCCACCGCCGAGGCCGACATGCTGGTGGAGAAGGGCAACGAGTTCCTGCAGAGCGTTCTGGACAAGCACCCCACCGAGATCGACTACAGCGTCATCGAGCTGGGCACCGTGAACCTGGCCGCTGAAGGCTGATGAACACCAAAAGGGACATCGCGAGATGTCCCTTTTTTCAAACAAAACACACGTCATTGCGAGGGCCGCAGGCCCGTGGCAATCCCGTGATGTTTCGGATCAGGAGATTATTTATGGATTTTTTGGAGATCGCCAATGCCCGGCAGAGCTGCCGGAGCTATGATGAATCCAGAGCCGTGGAGCATGAGAAGCTGGAGAAGGTCCTGGAGGCCGTGCGGCTTTCCCCCTCTGCCTGCAACGGCCAGCCCTATACCCTCACCGTCTGCACCGGGGAGAAAGCAAAGGAAGTGGCCCTGCTGACCCGGGGCATGGGCGGCATGAACAAATTCGCCGTCCAGGCCCCCGTTTGCATCGTCATCAGCGAGGCCCCCTATAACCGCACCGCCGCCCTGGGTGCTAAGGTCAAGGGCAACGACTACCGCTCCATCGACATCGGCATCATGACCGCCTACCTGACCGCCGAGGCCACCGCCCAGGGCCTGTCCACCTGCATCCTGGGCTGGCTGGATGACGAGAAGATCCGCGCCGCCATCGGCACCGACTACCCCACCCGTCTGGTCATCACCTTGGGCTATGCCAGGGAGGACGAGAAGCTGCGCCCCAAGAAGCGCAAGGAGCTGGGCGAGCTGGTCCGTTTTGTGGGCTAATCCTTGCTTTTTGCCCAATTTCATGGTACGATAGAGCTACCCCAATCAGGAGGTGTCTTTATGTACTGTGAACACTGCAACCGCCTTGTGTATAAGCAAAAATGCCCCGGCTGTGGCCGGAAGGACCTGCGAATGCCCCAGTATGACGACTTCTGCTACCTGACGGAGCCGGAGCCCCTGTGGACCCAGGCCCTGAAGGATCTGCTCCAGGACAACGGCGTGGAATACCTGACCCGCAATGTCCACGGTGCGGGAATGGTCACCAAGACCGGCATCCCCCAGCGGGTCCGCTTCTTCGTCCGCTACCGGGACTACCAGCAGGCCAAGGAGCTGAATGAAGCATTTTTCAACAGCCCCTTCGATTTTGAGATGGAATAAGGAATGGCACCGCGAATGCGGTGCCATTTTTTCAGCGGTCGGAGCGGAGGATGGCCCAGTGGCAGATGTCCACGATGCCCCGGTTGTTGCGTCCGCCCTGGCGGGCGGTGCCCTCGAAGGTCATGCCCGCCTTCTGCATCACCCGGCCGGAGGCGGGGTTTTCAATGTCGTGGTCCGCCTCGATGCGGTTGAAGCCCACCTCGTCAAAGAGGAACGCGATGAGGGCGGTCAACGCCTCCGCCATGATGCCCTTGCGCCAGTGGGCGCGGCTCATGCAGTAGCCCATGGTGGCTCCGTCGACCTTCTTGTCAATGCCCACGACTGCAATATTGCCGATGGGCTCCGGGCCGTTTTCCTTCAAAACGATGGCCCAGTTGTAGAAATCCGGCTCTCCGTAATGGCTGGTCCAGTCGGAGAGGACCATGCTGGTGATCTCCACGCTTTCGTGGGTGGGCCAGGTCAGATACTTCGTCACATCGTCATCGCTGGCCCAGTTCCGGAACATGGGCTCCGCGTCCGCCATGGTGAAGGGGCGCAGGATCAGCCGCTCCGTTTCGATGACTTTGGTTCCCTTGTGATTGAGCATAATGTGTTCACTCCTTTTAAGAAAAATCGGCAGTGCGGGCAAAAGCCTGCACTGCCGTCAAATTCCTGATGGTTTTGATACGTCAGGGTACGACAATGTAAGCCCGGCCCGGTGAACATCACCGCGAACGGACATAGGCATATTCCAAATAGAGAACATGGCGTACATGGTCGTACCTCCTTGAAAGATTTCCTTCACTTTAGCACCAAAAGCTGCACTTGTCAAGAGGTGCGCAGAGAAAAACGCTTCGGAGCAATATCCGAAGCGTTTTTGTCGTTATTTTACTCTTTACCGTCAAAGCAGTAGGTGCACAGCTTGCACTTGTCGATGCCGATGGCCTCCAGGGCACCGTCCAGGGACTGGTAGCCGATGGAGTCGAAGCCCATCTTCTCCTTGATCCAGTTCAGCAGAGCCTGGCCGCGCTCGGTATCGGGATCGGCGTACTCGTCCAGATACTGCTGGCCCTTGTTGCCCTCCAGCTCCTGGATGATCCGGCGGGTCAGCAGCTCCATCTCGCCGTTGCTCCGGGAGAAATTCAGGTACTTGCAGCTATGCATGATAGGAGGACAGGCGGAGCGCATGTGCACTTCCTTGACGCCGCTGTTCTTCAGAAAATCCACGGTCTCCCGCAGCTGGGTGCCGCGGACGATGGAGTCGTCCACCAGCAGCAGCTTCTTGCCCTTGATCAGGGCGGGGACATGGATCTGCTTCATCTTGGCCACCTGATTGCGCATCTCCTGGTTGGGAGGGGTGAACGAGCGCAGCCAGGTGGGGGTGTACTTGATGAAGGGACGGGCGAAGTCCTTGTGGGTCTCGTTGGCGTAGCCGATGGCGTGGGGGATGCCGGAGTCGGGCATGCCGCAGACATAGTCCACATCCATATCGGGGTGACGCTTCATGTCGTCCCGGGCCATGATCTTGCCGTTCTCATAGCGGACCATCTCCACATTCTGACCCTCGTAGTAGGAGTTGGGGTAGCCGTAGTAGGTCCACAGGAAGGTGCAGATCTTCATCGCCTCGGTGGCAGGAGCCAGGGTGGTGCAGCCGTCGGCGGTGACCTCCACGATCTCGGAGGGGCCCAGCTCGTAGTGGTCCACATAGTCCTGCTTGATGTAGGCGAAGGACTCAAAGCTGACGCAGTAGCCGTCCCGGATGTGCTTGCCCACCAGAACGGGCAGACGGCCCATCTTGTCGCGGGCGGCAATGAGCCGGTCCTCGGTCATGATGAGAATGGTGGCGGAGCCCTCGATCTTCTCCTGGGCGTAGCGGATGCCCTCGGCCAGGCTCTTCTTCTGGTTGATCAGTGCCGCCAGCAGCTCCACCATGTTCACCTTGCCGGAGGACATGGCCGTGAACTGGTGGCCGGTCTTTTCGCAGTACTCGTCCACCAGTGCGTCGGCATTGTTGATGACACCGATGCAGGAGATGGCATAGACACCCATGTGGGAGCGGAACATCAGGGGCTGGGGATCCTGGTCGGAAATGCAGCCGATGCCTATATTGCCGTGGAATTTCACCAGGTCTTTCTCGAATTTGGTACGGAAGGGGGTGTTGTCAATGCTGTGGATCTGACGCTGGAAGCCGTCAGTTTCATCGTGGATGATCATGCCCGCCCGGCGGGTGCCCAGGTGGGAGTGGTAGTCCACGCCGAAGAAGACATCATACTTGATGTCGCGCTTTGCGATTGCGCCGAAGAAGCCGCCCATGGGGGATACCTCCTGAAATATGTAGTAATCCCGGCAAATCCGGGAGGGGATACTTGCGGATACTACTATTTTATCATAATTTCGCCCGCTTGCAATTGACAAAGGAGCCAAAGAACCACCGGAATTGCCAGACTTTTTCTCCTGTTTCCACCGTCGGAATCCAAATGTGCACCCCTCAGGGATTTACCACATTCTGCTGGCTGCCCTCCAGGTAGCCGCGGATATTTCCGGCGGTGATGTCCACGATGCGGCGGCGGCATTCGATGGCGGCCCAGGAGATGTGAGGGGTGATGATGCAGTTTTTTGCCGTAAGAAGCGGGTTGTTGCCCACGATGGGCTCCTCGCTGACCACATCCACGGCGGCGCAGCGGAGCTTGCCGCTGTTCAGAGCGTCGGCCACATCCTGCTCGTCGATGAGGCCGCCCCGGCTGTTGTTCAGCAGGATGGCTCCGTCCTTCATTTTTTCGATGGTCTCTCTGCGGATCAGCTTTGCCGTCTCCGGGAAGAGGGGGCAGTGAAGGCTCACCACATCGGCCCGACGCAGCAACGTGTCCAGGTCCACATATTCCGCGATCTCCTCGCCCTCGGCACAGCGGCGGCTGCCGGTGGCTAGGACCGTCATGCCCAGAGCCTTTGCGATGCGGCCCACGGCGCGACCGATGCGGCCAAAGCCGACGATGCCCATGGTCTTGCCCGCCAGCTCCATGATGGGCATTTTCCAGTAGCAGAAATTGGGGCAGTGCTCCCATTCGCCCGCGTGGACGGACTCGTTGTGCAGCTGCACATGATGGCAGATCTCCAGCAGCAGGCCGATGGCGAACTGGGCCACCATCTCCGTGCCGTAGGCGGGGACGTTGCAGACCGCCACGCCATGTTCCTTCGCCGCCTGGGTGTCCACCACATTGTAGCCCGTGGCCACCACGCACAGCAGCTTCAAACCTGGGCAGCGTTCAAAGACAGTCCGGCCCACGACGGTCTTGTTGGTCAGCACGATTTCGGCATCACCGATGCGGCGGATGACCTCCTCGGTGTCCGTGGTGCCCTGGGGATAGACGGTCAGCTCGCCCAGCTCCTCCAGGGGTCCCCAGTTCAGGTCGCCGGGATTCAGGGCTTCCCCGTCCAGCAATACGATCTTCATAAGTCTTCCTCCTGTTTTTTTCTTTCATTTTACCGAAATATTACGGGATTTGCAAGGGCGGCCCTGGCAAAGACTGGACATTTTCCAGATTTTTCGCTATAATGGAGCAGAAAGATAAAAAGGAGGACTTCCTATGAAGCTCAATTACAAACGCACCGTTCTGGTCGGCTTCGCCTTCTTCCTGATCTGTGCCTTCTGGCAGGTCTACGATGTGACCATTGCCATGACACTGACCAGCAAGTTCGGCATGAGCCAGACCGCATCCGGCGTGGTCATGGCGTTGGATAACATCCTGGCTCTGTTCATGCTGCCCCTCTTCGGCGGCATTTCCGACCGCTGCAAGTCTAAGTCCGGCCGCCGCACCCCCTTCGTCCGCACGGGCACCATCCTGGCGGTGGTGTTCCTGATGCTGCTGAGCCTGACCGACAACGCCCAGCTGCGCAACATCGAGGCCTATTCCAAGGTCAATGACCCTGCCACCATGGAGCGCGTCTACGACGAGCAGTGCGACGCCGTTCTGAAGACCCCCGAGGGTGTGGAGTACAAGCTCTCCGACCTTTACACCCGCGAGGAGTTTGCCCAGCTCACCACCGCATCCACCACCAACGAGCGCAACAGCTTTGGCCGTGAGGTGGAGGTCAATCTCTACACCCGCCATGTGGTCCCCGCCCGGCAGGCCTGCGCCGCGGCAGTCACGGACCAGAATCCCATGACCCTGGTGATCTTCCTGGGCATCCTGCTGATGCTGCTGATCTCCATGGCCACCTTCCGCACCCCCGCCGTGGCCCTGATGCCCGACGTGACCATCAAGCCCCTGCGCTCCAAGGCCAACGCCGTCATCAATCTGATGGGCAACGCCGGCGGCATCATCGTCCTGGCCCTGGGCTCCGTACTGGCCATCTCCAAGGTGTCTAACGCCTACATGAGCTACACCATGGTTTATGCAATCGTCGGCGGCATCATGCTCGTGGCTCTGGCCATCTTCCTGCTCACCGTCCGGGAGCCCAAGTGGGTGGCCGAGATGCAGGCCGAGAGCATCCGCCTGGGTCTGGACAAGGCCGAGGACCCGGAGTCCGCCACCGGCAAGAAGCTGAGCAAGGCAGAGCTCAAGAGCCTGATCTTCCTGCTGGCCTCCATCGTCCTGTGGTTCTTTGGCTACAACGCCATCACCTCCAAGTACACCGTCTACGCCCAGAACGTTCTGGATAAGGACGCCACCACCACGCTGCTGCTGGCAAACGTGGCTGCCATCGTCTCCTACCTGCCCGTGGGCATGGTGGCCTCGAAGCTGGGCCGCAAGAAGACCATCCTGGCGGGCGTTGCCATGCTGTTCACCGCCTTCCTGGGCGGCTGCTTCATGACCGCCTCCAGCCCCAGCTGGCTGATGACCGGCATGTTCATCCTGGCCGGCATCGCCTGGGCCACCATCAACGTCAACTCCTTCCCCATGGTCGTGGAGATGTGCTCCGGCGCGGATGTGGGCAAGTACACCGGCTACTACTACACCGCCTCCATGGCCGCCCAGTCCCTGACCCCCACCGTCTCCGGTATTTTCATGGACAAGATCGCCATGACCACCCTGTTCCCCTACGCCGCCATCTTCGTGGGCATGGCCTTCTTCACCATGCTCATGGTCAAGCACGGCGACAGCAAGGTCATCGCCAGGAAGGGTCTGGAAGCCCTGGATATCGACGACTGAGGTAAACCATGATCAAAATTTTCTGGATCATTCTGATCCTTGCGATTTTGTACCTGCTGGCCCTGCGGGGCCGGTCCGGCCACCCCGGTGTGGAAAAGCTCCGGGGCTGGAACTACACCCACCGGGGACTCCACAGCCCCGGCGTGCCGGAAAATTCCCTGGCGGCCTTCCGGGCCGCGGTGGACCACGGCTACGGCTCCGAGTTTGATGTCCACCTGCTTAAAGATGGCGGCCTTGCTGTCATCCACGACAGCAAGCTGATCCGAACCACAGGCCGGGAGGGTGTTGTGGAGGACCTGACCACCGAGGAGCTGAAGGAATGTTTCCTGGAGGGCACCACCGAGACCATCCCCACCTTCCGGGAGGTCCTGGAAATTTTCTCCGGCAAAACCCCCGTCATCATCGAGCTGAAGCCGGAGGGCAACAATGTTGCCCAGCTTTGCGAAGCGGCCTGTGCCGCCATGGCGGGCTTTGAGGGTACGTGGTGCATGGAGTCCTTTGACCCCCGGGTGGTTTACTGGCTCCGCAAAAACCGCCCGGAGATCATCCGGGGCCAGCTCTCCTACAATTACCTCCGCGCCCCCCAGAGCAAGCTGCCCCTGCCCCTGAAATTCATCCTGACCTACAATCTGGAGAATTTTCTCTGCCGCCCGGATTTCATCGCCTACGACTTCTGCACCCGTAAGGTTATCAGCAACCCCATCTGCCGGAAGCTCTGGGGCCTGGAAACCGTCACCTGGACCCTGCGCGCCCCCGAAGACCACGAGACCGCCCTGAAAGAGGGCTGGATTCCCATTTTTGAGAACTATATTCCCTGAAAAAAAGAGCTGTTGCGTGCTGCAACAGCTCTTTTTGTTGGGATGTATTTCTCATTTCCGGGTGTCGTATTTTTCCAGCCAGGAAAAGCTGGCGTAATAGACTGCTTTGGTGCAAAAGGGGTTGCCTGCAAGGACGAGGATCGCGCAGGCGAGCAGGAGCACGCGCCAGGGCGTAGATACGAGCTCCGGGAAATATACCGGGATGGCTTTGATGAGAAAACCGTGCAGCAGGAAAATGGGCCAGGTATGCTGTCCGATGGTGGTGATGAGGGGCAGTTTCCGACGCAGATATGGCTTCATACCCACACACAGAAACAGGATCGCAGCAAAGGCCATGACCGATGATGTTACGCGCATCCAAACCGTTCCATTGCATCCGGCGTAGAAATAAGATCCATACAGAATTCTGTTCGGCATGGTGCAGACAGACGGGACAAGCATGGCCATGACCGCCGCAGAGCCGAGGAGAATGAACGAACGGATTTTGGGCTTGCAGGAGAGTCCTTCGAGAAGATCATGCTTTTTGCAGTAGTATCCCAGCAGGAACCAGGGCTGAAAAACAAAGAAGCGCGACAAGGACATATAGTATCCAACAGTTTGAACGAAACCAACAAGCAGAGAAATCACAAACGTGCTCAGGACAGCGATGACCTGCCTGCCCTTATGATCCGTATCAAACAATGGCAGAAGGAGCTGATAATAGATACATGCGAGCATATACCAAAGTAGCCAATAAGGTGTTGAGAACTGGAATTCCACACCGGATTTCAGGATATGCTTCGCAAAGAAGAGATACGCACATTGGAATGCCATATAAGGAAGACACCATCGGTAGATGATCTTCCTGGAGGAATACCGGATGTTATATCCAAAGAGAAAAATAAACGCGGGCATGTGAAAGGTGTAGATCAGCTTATAGATCAGAAAGCACCCAGGAAAGGGGGCGCATACCTCCAGCAAGTGGGCAAATACAACCGCGAAAATCAGAATAAAACGGACATGGTCAATGGCGTAGTCTCGCGTGGATGTCAAAGGGGAGTTCATAAGGATTTACCTCATTATTCGGGATTCAGGCAGGGGGTGCTGAATTGCAGCACCCCCTGTGTTCGATTACTTCTTATTGGGCTTCCTGATCTTGTTGAGCTTGCGGTTGATCTCCAGCAGGTCCTCCTTGGTCAGGCCCATGTTCAGCATACCGCTGGCCATGTTCAGCAGACGCAGGAGGGTGAAGCTGCCCACCATCTCCATGATGCCGGCGTTCAGCTCGAAGCCTGCGGCCTGGGGCTTTCCGCCCTTCTTGCCCTTGGGCATGAATTTTTTCAGCATGGACAGGAGCAGGAGCTTGCCCTGCCAGGTGGCCATAATATCGCCCACCTTGTCATTCAGGGAGAAGCGGCCCTCGGGGGCGGTGATGTCGAACCAGTTGAGGATGGCACAGGCTTCCTTCATGCGGTACTCCTCGTTGAACACCTCCACCTTGCGGAGGAAGCTCTCGTCACGGCAGTCACCGGCGATGGCTTCCAGCTTGGTCTCACCCGCATTGGGGACATCGAAGTAGAAGAAGTGGTCCTCAGCAGTCTTCACGCCCAGAGACTCGCCATTGGCAAAGAGCTCCACCTGGGGCTGGTTGGAGTAGACGGTGACGCGGGTCACGTCCTCCACGCGGTCGATGTAACGCTTGCCGCAGATGTGGACAAAGGGCTCATCGGACAGCCATGCCTTGTAGGCGTAGAAGGCATCCTTCTTGTACTTGCGGTCGATGGTAATGAGGCCCTTGTGGTTCTGACCGTTCTCGCCGCCCTCGGCGCGGGCATCGGCACCGAAGTCGAACATATTCCAGCAGTGGGTGGCCCAGATGTAGGGACGGGTGTAGAGCTGGCGGATCAGCTCCTCGTGGTAGTGGGCCTGGTATTCCTCGGTGTAGTCACCCTGGAAGGGCTGGGAGGAATGCCAGTTCAAGGCCTCACAGCCGTACTCGCTGACACCGATGGGGATGTTGGGGTTCTTGGCGTGGAACTTGTCCAGCCAGGGACCGTTCTGGTCGGTCTCGCCGCCGTACCAGCCGAAATAGTGGTTGTAGCTGACCACATCGGGGATGGTCAGGTAGGTGGCATCCATGGGGCACATGCTCAGGGCGGCGATGGTGGTCAGGCGGGTGGAGTCCATCTTCTTCACCAAATTATTCAGCATCCGGTGGTTCACCAGCAGATCGGGATCCTCAGGACCGTTCATGGTGATCTCGTTGCTCAGACCCCAGAAGCAGATGGAGGGGTGGTTGTAGCACTGGGTGATGAGCTCGGTCATCTGCGACATGGTATTCTCCCGGCCCTCGGGCATGTGCTGGGAGATGTAGGGGATCTCCGCCCAGATGACGAGGCCGCGCTCGTCGCAGAGGTCGTAGAAATACTGGTCGTGCTGGTAGTGAGCCAGGCGGATGGTGGTGGCACCCACCTCGCAGATCAGGTCGATGTCCTCGGCATGGTGCTCCGGGAGCAGGGCGTTGCCGAAGCCCATGCGGTCCTGGTGGCGGCTGACGCCCCGCAGGGGATACTCCCGACCGTTCAGGATAAAGCCTCGCTCCGGATCCACGGAGAAGCTGCGCACGCCGAAGCGGGCGGAAACAGTGTCGAGAACGGTCTCGCCCTCCATCAGCTCCGCCTGCATGGTGTACTGATGGGGATCGCGCTTGCCGTCCCAGAGCCGGACCTTCTTGATGACGAAATCCACAGTCTCAGCGGCAGTGGTGTGGACCTTCAGCTCCTGGCCATCGGAGAGGAGGCGATAGCGGATGACCTGGCCCTCTTTCCGATTGGTGGTGAAGACCTTGACCCGGGCGCGGCCGTCCTCGCCCTCCACGGTGGGGGTCACATGGATGCCGGGGGTGCCGTTGGTGGTCAGATCGAAGTGGCTCTCGGAAACGCCGATGACCTTCACGCCCCGGTACAGACCGCCGTAGAAGGTGAAGTCCGCCATCTGGGGATAGACAGTGCGGTTGGGAGCGTTGTCCACCTCGATGCGGATGGTCACCTCGTCAGCAAGCTCTGCGGTGATGTCGCAGCGGAAGCAGGAGTAGCCGCCGTCGTGGTGGATCAGGTGCTTGCCGCCCACAAACACGTCCGCGCTGGAGTTGGCGGCGGGGATCTCCAGGAACACCCGCTCCCCGGCGGGCAGGTCTGCCCGGTTGATGGTCTTTTCGTAAATGCCCTTGCCCCGCCAATAGTCGCCGCCGCCGTCCATGCCGTCGATGGCGTTCCAGGTGTGGGGCAGGTTCACGGACTCGACCTCGGCAAAGCCGTCCTTGCGGAACTGCCAGCCTTCGTTCAGGGAAATGATGTTTCTCATTCTGATTCCTCCATTTCAAATTGCATAAAATCATTATAACCTTTTCCACGGCGGTAGTCAAGGGCGGCAAAAAGGGCGTGCCGCGAATTTCGCGACACGCCGAAAATTCAGATGGTACCGGTGACGGTGAGGGTGGCAAGCCCTGGGGTACCGGTGTAGATCCCGGTGGCCGGGTCCTGGGTGTAGGTGGCGGCGGGGACGGTGATGACGCCGGGAACCGTGGAGAATGCCCCGGTGGTCTCGTCATAGGTGTAGCCGGTGCCCTGGGCCAGGACGGTGCCGTTGAAGGTGACCACCAGATCCGTCAGGATGGGATCGAACAGGTCGGTGACGGTGGCGGCATCGGCGGCGGTGATGGCCTGGTTGCCGTTGTTCTGGATCAGGAAGGTGTAGGTGACCCGGCCGTTGTCCGCCACCTGGGCGGGGGTGATGGTCTTGGTGATGGAAAGGTCGGGGCCCACGGCGGCGTTGACCGTCTCGGTGGCGGTGATGGGAGCGGTCAGTCCGCCGCCGGTGATGGTAACGGTGTTGGTGATGAAGCCTTCCAGACCGGGATCGGCATAGCCGTTGGCCCGGGCCTGATAGACCAGGGTGGTGTCCCCGCCCGCGGGAACGGTGATGCCCGTGAAGACCAGAGGAGGTCCGGCGGTGACGGTGGGAGCCGCCTGGGGCACGCCGTTTACAAAATACAGCGCGGTGCCGGTCTCATAGGTCAGGGGCGCGTTGGCCCCGCCGCCCAGATCATCGGTGACAGTGAGATTCGTAAAGGCGGCGGTGCCGGTGTTGCGGATGGTGATGACATAGGTCACCAGCTCGCCGGGGGCATAGGTCCCGGAAACGGCAGTCTTGTCGGCGGACAAAACCTCCAGAATTTCGCCCACGGCGATGTTGGAATTGGCAGAGCCGCCGTTGTAGACCAGGGTGGCCTGGTTGGTGAAAATAGCCATAGAATGAATACCTCCAAAGTTGATTTGCATGACCATGCGGTTCATTCTATGTTGGGGCAGGCGGAATTGCCACGGCCTTCCGGTTTACACGGGAATGGGAGTATGCTATAATCAGTGTGAAAACAGAGAATTGGAGGCAGTATGATGGGGAAAAAGATCGTTGTTTCGTTTCCGGGAGCAAGGGGCTGTGAGATCCCGCTCCTGTATTTCGGAGCCAAGCATTTTGAGGACAAGGGCTACGAAAAGCGGTTCATCAGCTATCCGCTGAATCGGGAGATCACTCTGGAAAATGTCCTGAACAACGCCCTGGAAATGCTCCGGGATATCGAGTGGGGTGAATATGAGGATATCGTGTTCGTGGCAAAAAGCCTGGGAACGGTGGTTTCCTGCATGGTCAAAGAAAGACTGGCAATTCCGGCCAGACTGATCCTGCTGACACCCCTGGAGGAAACACTTCCCTACATCCGGAAAGAAAATGCCGTGCTTCTGACGGCCATGGGCGACCGGGACCATTATCTGGCGGCTCCCCGGCTGACAGAGCTCTGCGAACAAGAGGGGATCACATGCCATATCGAACCGGGCATTGGCCATCGGATGGAAGTGCCGAATGACCTGCGGCGAAATCTGGAGATCGTGTTCCGGGTGATTCGCCATTTGGAATAATCGGACTGCTGCCGGCACTGGGACGGCACATAGGCCGTCCCCGACATTAGCAAAAAAGAAGCCCTGCACAGCATTCGCCGTGCGGGGCTTCCTAACTTATCGAATTCCATACGCCGAGCGGAAACTAGCGACTGGTCGGGCGGTTTTACTCGACTGCCGTCAAGCAAAAGCCATCAGTCACGGGTTTGTCATCGGCAACTTGCCGAATTACTTGCCGCAGAACTCGTGGGCGACCTTGACGATGTTCTCAGCGGACAGGCCGAACTCCTTCAGCAGGTCGTTGGCGGGGCCGGAGAAGCCGAAGACGTCGTTGACGCCGATGCGCTTGACGGGGGTGGGGCACTTCTCGGACAGGCAGGCGCAGACAGCCTCGCCCAGACCGCCGATGATGGAGTGCTCCTCGCAGGTGATGATCTTACCGCACTTCTTGGCGGCCTCGATGACCAGCTCCTCGTCCAGAGGCTTGATGGTGCACATGTTGATGACCATGGCATCGATGCCCTCGTTGGCCAGGGTCTTGGCGGCCTCGACAGCCTCGTTGACCATCAGGCCGGTGGCGATGATGGCAACATCGGTGCCCTCGCGCATGACATCGCCCTTGCCGATCTGGAACTGGAAAGTCTCCTCGTCGTGGAACACGGGCACAGCCAGACGGCCGAAGCGCAGGTACACGGGGCCCTCATACTCATAAGCGGCCTTGACAGCGGCCTTGGCCTCGACGTTGTCGGAGGGGTTCAGGACCACCATGCCGGGGATGGAGCGCATCAGGGCGAAATCCTCGCAGCACTGATGGCTGGCGCCGTCCTCGCCAACGGAGATACCGCCGTGGGAAGCGGCCACCTTGACATTCAGGCGGGTGTAGCCAACGGAGTTGCGGATCTGCTCGTAGGCGCGGCCGGTGGCGAACATGGCAAAGGAGGACGCAAAAGCGACCATGCCCATGGAAGCGGCACCTGCGGCGGCGCAGATCATGTCGGCCTCAGCGATGCCGGCGTTGAAGTGACGGCCGGGGAAGGCCTTGCCGAACACGCCGGACTTGGTGGAACCGGCCAGGTCAGCGTCAAAAACCACGATGTTGTCGTGCTCACGGCCCAGCTCCACCAGAGCCTCGCCGTAGCCCTCACGGGTAGCGATCTTCTTGATATCTGCCATTTTATGCCTCCAGTTCTGCCAGAGCGGCCTTCAGCTCGGTCATGGCGATCTCGAATTCGGCGGGATTGGTGGCCTTGCCGTGCCAGCCGGCGTTGTTCTCCATGAAGGAGACACCCTTGCCCTTGGTGGTGGTCATGACGATGGCGGTGGGCTGACCGGAGATGGTCTTGGCCTCGGCAAAGGCGGCCTCCAGCTCGTCAAAATTGTGGCCGTCCACGGCGATGGTGTGCAGGCCGAAGGCCACCAGCTTGTCGACAATGGGGTAGGGGCTCATGACGTCGGCGATGTTGCCGTCGATCTGCAGGCCGTTGGTGTCGATGATGATGCACAGGTTGTCCAGCTTGTAGTGGCTTGCGAACATGCAGGCCTCCCAGACCTGGCCCTCCTGAATCTCGCCGTCGCCCAGCAGGGTGTAGACGCGGCAGGGGTTGCCCTGGACCTTGGCCGCCAGAGCCATGCCGGCGGCGGTGGAGATGCCCTGGCCCAGGGAGCCGGTGGACATGTCAACGCCGGGGACGGTGTTCATGTTGGGGTGGCCCTGCAGGTAGGAGCCGATCTTGCGCAGAGTCAGCAGATCCTCCACGGGGAAGAAGCCCTGGTGTGCCAGCACGGCGTACAGGGCGGGGGCGCAGTGGCCCTTGCTCAGCACGAAGCGGTCCCGGTCAGCCTTCTTGGGCTCCTTGGGGTCCACATTCAGCTCCTTGGAATACAGGTAGGTAAGCACGTCCGCGGCGGACAGGCTGCCGCCGGGATGACCGCACTTGGCAGCATTGGTGGACTCGACGATGCCGATGCGCACCTTGCAGGCCAGGGTCTGCAGTTCCTTGCGTTCATTGGGTGTCATATCGTTTCTCCTTCATTGAAAAAATCAGGTTTTACGGTGTTTTTTAGCTTTCCGATTACATTCTACATTGTTAACAATAACTTGTCAAGCAAACTGGAAAAAGATGGTAAAAATATGGGTGAATTCGACAAAAACTTTCGTGGAATGGGAAAAAGTTTGGATGGAAACATAATACCCCCGGCTGCTGCCGGGGGTATATGGGGGATCAGTTGTAGGCGCGGTAGAGGAAGGTCACGACCTGGGCCCGGTTGCAGGGGGAGGTGGGACCGAAGTGTGTGGCATCCACGCCGTTGGTGATGCCGTTTTCGATGGCCCAGAGGACGGGTTTATAGAAGAAGTCGGAGGATTTCACATCGGTGAAGGGATGGTCGGTGGACTTAGGCTCCGGGGAACCGGCGGCGCGCCAGAGGAAGGTGACCACGGCGGCGCGGTTGCACACATCATAGGAGCCGAAGGTGGCGGCACCGGTGCCGTTGGTGATGCCCTTTTCCACGGCCCAGAGGACGGGGGCGTAGAAGAAATCGGAGGTCTTCACATCAGTAAAGGGGTTATTGGCGTTGCCGGGGGCAGGATTTCCGGCGGCCCGGTGCAGGAAGGTCACCACCTGGGCCCGCAGGCACTGGCCATCAGGGTTGAAGCTGTCCGCACTGGCACCGGTGGTGATGTTGTTTTCCAATGCCCAGAGGACGGGAGCTTCGTAGAATGCACCGGTGGGAACATCGGTGAAGGGGTTGTTGGGATTGTAGGGGACCCAGATGAGTTCTTCACCGTAGGCCTGCATCACGTCGGCGGTCCAGGTCGGGTTGTCAGCAGGGTAATAGGCGGTGGCATCGCTCCATCTGAAGACATCATCTCCAAGCGGTGCATCTCCTTTGAAGTAGATCGTGGCTAGGGAAGAACAGCTTGAGAAAGCAGAATCACCAATCTCGGTGACACTGGCAGGGATTGTGATGCTAGTCAGGTCTGAGCATCCGTAGAAAGCGGAATCTCCGATTTTGGTGACACCGTCCGGGATTGAATAGGAATCCGTGATTGCTCTGGGGGTCCGAATTAAGATCGTTTTTTCTTTGTTAAATAAGACACCATGATCATCGCTGGAGTAATTCGGGTTGTTCTCGTCTACATGGATACCGATTAGGTCGAAGCAATTACCCAAAACACCGTCAGGCATTTCAGTGAGACTATCCGGGATAAAGATAGTGTTCAGGTGGCTACAGCCATAGAAGGCATGGTAGCTGATTTCCGTCACACCGTTCGGAATCGTGTAGGAGCCGCTGATTGCGCAAGGAAGCTGAATTATTTCGGTTTTCTCTTTGTCAAATAAGACACCGTAAGTATCGCTGGAATACTTCGGATTGTTTTCATCAACATGAATTTCGGTTAGGCCGGAGCAATCAACGAAAGCAGAATCGCCAATCTCGGTGACACTGTCCGGGATGTAGATGCTGGTCAGGCTGATGCAGTTCCGAAAAGCATTAGAACCAATTGTAGTGACACTGTCCGGGAGATCGATGCTGGCCAGTTTGAAGCAGCTGGAAAAAGCAGAAAACCCAATTTCGGTGACACTGTCTGGGATAGAGATGCTGGCCAAGTCGGAGCAGCCGCTGAAAACAGAGTAACCAATTGAGGTGACACCTTTAGGGATTGAGATGCTGGTCAGGCTGGAACAGTCTCCAAAAGCGCGGCTCTCAATTTCGGTGACGGTGTCTGGAAGGTTGATGCTGGTTAACTTGGAGCATCCATAGAATGCATCCATGCCAATGATGGTAACACCGTCGGGGAGGTGTATGCTGGTCAGATTTTTGCAGCCGTAGAAAGCACTGCTGCGGATACGAGTTACAGGGACTCCCTCAATCTCTGCGGGGATTATGATCTCCGTGGCCTCGCCGGTATAGCCGGTGATTGTTACATGATCTGCATAGACCTCATATTGAAGCCCGTTGTCAAGCTCGTTGGCATTGGCCTGTACTGGTATCATGCCGATTACCAGCAACAGCGCAAGAATCAGAGACAATATTCGTTTTTTCATTTTAAGTTCCTCCTTTTATTTATAGGTTACCCTGATATAAGGGTAACCTACAATAGGGATAATGTCAAGCAATAAAATCCTTGATAAAATACCCCTAAACAGGGGGAATCATTATGGACGAACTGAAACCGATCATCACCTATCAGACCCAGGAATATGGCTTCATTCGGGTCAAGCTCCGCCAGGCTTTGGATAGCCGGGGCATCACCCGGAACCGTCTGCGGACCCTGACGGGCGTGAAATACGATGTCATCGACCGCTATTATAAAAGTGATACCGTCCAGATGGCTGATCTGGATTTCTTCGCGAAGGTCTGCTGTGTCCTGAACTGCGGCCTGGGTGAGCTTTTGGAATATGTACCCGCAAAATAAAACCGCCTCCGACCGGAGGCGGTTTTTGCTTATCCTCTTCTGAACCGGGCCAGGAAATCCCGGGTCAGCTGCTGCTTCGGGTCGCCGAAGATCTGCTCGGAGGAGCCCTCCTCACAGATGACACCGTCGGCCATGAAGACCACCCGGTCGGAGACATCTCTGGCGAAGGCCATCTCGTGGGTGACCACCAGCATGGTCATGCCTTCCTTTGCCAGCTGCTGCATGACCGCCAGGACCTCGCCCACCATCTCCGGGTCCAGGGCGGAGGTGGGCTCGTCAAAGAGCAGGACCTCTGGCTCCATGGCCAGGGCCCGGGCGATGGCAACGCGCTGCTTCTGACCGCCGGAGAGCTGCCGGGGCCGGGCGTTGATGTAGGGAGCCATACCGACCTTTTCCAGGTAGCGCATGGCGGAGATCTTCGCGTCCCGCCTGGACTTTTTCAGGACCTTCACCTGGCCCACCATGCAGTTCTCGAGAACCGTCATGTTGTCGAACAGGTTGAAGCTCTGGAACACCATGCCCACCCGGGAGCGGTACTCGTGGGCCTTCATGCCGTCGATGTTCTTGCCCTGGAAGGCGATGGAGCCACTGGTGGGGGTCTCCAGCAGGTTGATGCACCGCAGGAGGGTGGACTTGCCGGAGCCGGAGGCACCGATGATGGAGATCACATCGCCCTTGTTGACGGTGAAATCAATGTCCCGCAGGACCACATGGGCACCGAAGGCCTTGGAAAGATGTTCGATTTTCAGAATTTCCATTATCGGTCACCTCTCATTCTGCCGTGCTTCAGGCTCAGGCGGGTCTTTTTGATCTGCTCCGTGGACTTTTCGTCAAAGGGACTGCTCCGGTCGGGGTGGGAGTAGGTGCCCGCCGCCATGGTCAGCTGATCCGTGTGGGCAAGCTGGTAGCTGCTGTCGCCGTCCAGCCGCTTTTCAATGGCCCGCAGACCGAAGGAGGCCAGCAGGGTCAGGGTCAGGTAGCCCACCATCTCAATGACCGCCGAGGGGAAGTACAGGAAATTGTTGCCCACGATGGTCCGGTGGACCGCGAAGAACTCCATGAAGCCGATGATGAACATGACGGAGGTATCCTTGATGTTGATGATGAAGTTGTTGCCGATCTGGGGCATGATGTTGCGGATGGCCTGGGGCAGGATCACATTCATCATGGTCTGCCAGTGGGTCATGCCGATGGCCTTGGCACCCTCGGTCTGGCCGGGGTCGATGGAGATGATGCCGCCGCGGACGGATTCGGCCATGTAGGCTCCCGTATTGATGGAGACGATGATGATAGAGGCCAGCCACATGCCGGAATAGCCGGTGAAGGACACCTCATTGTGGGTGAAGTAGGGCAGGCCGTAGTAGATGAACACCGCCTGGAGCACCATGGGGGTGCCCCGGAAGACCTCGACGTACACCCGGACCAGGGCCCGGATGAGCTTCAGGGTGAGCTTTTTGAACAGATTGTCGTGGGGCGCGTAGGGGATGGTGTTCAGCACACCGCACATTAGACCGATGATACAGCCAAACAGCGTGGCGATTACCGCCAGGATCAGGGTGTTTTTGACACCATTTAAATAAGTGGGCGCGTAGGTGGCCCAAAGCCGGGCAACGTCATTGCCAAGCTCCAGCAAAACATCCATAGAAAAACGTTCCTTTCGTGGCAAGCCGCCCCGGCGGTGGGCCGGGGCGGTGTGGTTTTTTAGATCGCGGGCTGGACGGCGATGGCCTCGTCCATCAGGGCGTTGAAGTCATCCTCGGTCATGGCGTTCAGGACCTCGTTCATGGCGGCCTGGAGCTCAGTGTTGCCCTTCTTCACGGAGACACCGATGTTGACATTCTCGGCGCGCTCTGCCTCGTCGGCGAACTGGAAGTCACCGTCGGTACCGGAGAAGTTCAGGACCACCAGATTGGGGTTCTTGGCCACGGCACCGTTGGCGGTGGGCAGGTCGGTGCAGATGAAGTCCACCATGCCGCTCTCCAGAGACATGATCATGGCGGGGGCGGAATCGGCGGGGGACTGGATCAGCGCGCTGTCGATCTGGGGCAGGCAGGTGTCGTACCAGATGGTGCCGGACTGACTGGTGCAGGTGCCGGCCAGGTCAGCGATGCAGGTGGCGGAGGCCAGATGGGAGTCGGCGGTGGTGACGCAGACGATGGTGGCGTAGTAGTAAGGACCGGCCATGTCAACCTCGGCCATACGCTCGGCGGTCATGGACTGACCGGCGATGGCCACATCGATGGTGCCCGCAGCCAGAGCGGGGGACAGGCCGCCCCACTCCAGTGCCATGACCTCCAGCTTCCAGCCGTACTGCTCACAGATCTTCTTGGCGATCATGACATCATAGCCGTTGGCGTAGGAGCCGGGGTTGTTGGCGATGGGAACGGCACCGTTGCTGTCGTCCATCTGGGTCCAGTTGTAGGGGGCGTAGGCGCACTCCATGCCCACGGTCAGAACGCCGTCCTCCAGACCGGGGATGGCGGATGCGGCGGGCTGGGTCTCGCCGGGGGTATCGTTGGAACCGCCGCAGGCGGCGAAGGTGAGGGCCATGGTCAGGGCCAGCACCAGAGCAAGAATCTTTTTCATAATAGTACCTTTCTTTCCGACTGTTGCCCCCGCCGGCGGGGAGAATGAAAAAGAACCGCTTTGCCAAAGCGGTCCCGGAAAAACGGAAACAGGGTCTCCACATTTTCCTGATAGCGCTCCACAAAGAATGTGACAGTCCGGCGGATCTTCTCCGACGAACCAGCGGCGGGGCCACAGGCATGGCACCATCGCTTCGGCGGTGGTCCCTTTTTTCCAATGGGGCTGCCTGGCCTTCCAATGGGATACTCCTGAACACCGCACCTCTATCAAGCGATTCAATTTGGATGTATCCTAGCATACAAATGTACATCTGTCAACTACTTTTTTCTTCCCTTGACAGACACGCCCGGAATACATACAATAATAACGATATGGAGGGTATTACCAATGGACAAACTCAAAAAGCTTCTGAACCGGGAGACGATCCTCTACATCGTCTTCGGTGTGGCCACCACCGTGGTCAATTATATCGTATTCCACTTACTATATAATGTGCTGTGGCATCAGAACCACAGCCTGGCCGCCAATGCCGCCGCCTTCGTGGCCGCCGTCATCTTCGCCTTCGTTGTCAATAAGTGCTTTGTCTTCGAGAGCAAGGGTTGGGATGCCGCTACCCTGAAACGGGAGATCCCCTCCTTCCTGGGGGCCCGCATCGGCTCCTTCGGCATCGAGGAGGCGGGTCTCTACCTGGCGGAAAAGGTCTTCAAGCTGGGCGGCATCATTGCCATCACCCTTGGAGGCACGGCCTTCGACTGGATCACCGTGGTGAAGATCACTCTGGCCTTCGTGGTGGTTGCGCTGAACTATGTGTTCTGCAAGCTGTTCGTATTCAAAAAGTAACATGAGCCGCAGCATCGTCTGCGGCTCTGCCTGTATGGAGGGGAGAACATGACAGAAATGGAAAAGGCCCGCGCTGGGCTGGAATTCATCCGGGGCGATGCCACCCTGCGGTCCATCCGGGAGCGGGCCGAGAGCCTGTGTTTCCGGCTGAACCATACCCCGCCGGAGGAAGGGGAAAAGCGGCAGGCGATCCTCCGCGAACTGATCCCGGACCAGGGGGAGAACTGCTTCATCAAGCCGCCCTTCCTCTGTGACTATGGCGAGTTTATTGTCCTGGGGGATCGGTTCTTTGCCAATTACGGCTGTAAGTTTGTGGATGGCGGTACGATCCGGTTTGGCAAGGATGTGCTGGTGGGGCCGGGATGCACCTTTGTAACGGTCAACCATGCCATGGAGCCCGATCGCCGTCTGGCAGGCGTGATGCAGTGTAAGCCCATTACCGTGGGGGATAATGTGTGGTTCGGCGCAGAGGTGACGGTGTGCGCCGGAGTGACCATAGGGGATAACTGCGTCATCGGCGCGGGGAGTGTAGTGACAAAGGATCTGTCTGCCAATACGGTGGCAGTGGGTAACCCCTGCAGGGTGGTTCGGAGCCTGGAAAAAGAAATTTGAAAAAACCTGAAAAAAGGTGTTGACAAATGGGAGACGGTGTGATAATATATCTTGGCGTTCGAGAGAACAGCAAACAAATAGCGACAGAAACTGATGAAGTTTGGACAGAAACACCGAGAAAATCGAAGAATTCGGCTTAAAAGCGAAGCATGAAAATTCCTCGAAAAACCTCGAAAAAAGTTCTTGACAAATGGAAGCGGATGTGCTAAGATAAATGAGTCAGCGCGCAAGAGACTGGCACAGAGCTGTACCTTGTAAATTGAATAACGTAAAGATGACTTTTATCACCTTGGACAAATATAAGGTTTGTTTAAGATTAAAAAAACAGCCAACGAAAATTCTTGAGTAAATTTGCTAGAGCAAATGAATCAGAAGATTAAGATTTTAGAGCTTCGGCTTTAAGATACAATTTTTTGAGAGTTTGATCCTGGCTCAGGACGAACGCTGGCGGCGTGCTTAACACATGCAAGTCGAACGGAGTTACGTTTTCGGATGTAACTTAGTGGCGAACGGGTGAGTAA
>JBGVNV010000003.1:0-14883 GCA_045125955.1 Faecousia sp. | reverse complement strand
ATGCTGCCATGAATCTGAAAAAGCTGGCAAATTGGAGTTGGAAGAACTCCTTATTTTTATTTCTGGACATCTGTTTTCCAATTTTCTATACCAAAACCCCTGTTTTCCTTTCGAGAAAACAGGGGTTCTTTGACAGACTGCGAATGCCCTCCGGGATTACCCGGAGGGCATTTCTTATGGGTGCTGTGTCCCGTATTTCCACGCCAACTGCGCCATGCGGTACAGCATTTCCTCCCGGAGCAGGATATGATCCAGCAATATCTCCCGCTCCTGCGGGTCCATGCGCGCCAAAATCTCCTCATACTGCGGCGCAAGCTCCACCTGTCTGCGGGCCAGTGCGCAGTACTCTGCATCCCGCCGCGCTTCTTCCTCGACCTTTTCGGCCACGCCATATACCCATGCAAGCATAAAATCCCCCCTCGCCGCACTAATTTTAGGACATATTGTCCATTATGTCAATAGGACGTATTGTCCTGCGTTATGCTTGCTTCGGGTGATGAAAATGCGTTTAAGAATCCGTGATCTGCGGGAGGACAAGGACCTGACCCAGCATGAAATTGCAGAATATCTCATGTGCGATCAATCGCTGTATTCCAAATACGAACGCCAGGAGCGGCCCCTGCCTCTGGAACTAGCTGTGAAGCTGGCGGAATATTACCATGTCAGCCTGGATTATCTGGTGGGTCTGACCCCCGAAAAGCGGCCCTATCCCAAGAAATAACTAATGCCCTCCGAGATTCTCGGAGGGCATTATATGTATATCCGTTTCAGACACCAGCCAATGCCTTTTCGCCTTTTACCTCATACTGATCGCAGGCCGCTTCCAGTTTGGCAAAATCACAGTGCATCGGTCTGACGATCCCGGTCCTCTTTTGGTCCATGTAGATTCGCTTTGCCTTTTCCGCAATGCCATCCTGGATCTTCTGGCAGAAACGGTACTCCTTTTCCAGCAAGTCCGCATACCGCTTATCATAGTCACGGAATTCAATTCTGGAAAACAGTCCCTCCCTGACGGGAATCATTTTCTTGATTTCCAGCATAGAAAAAATCTTCCGAACCATTGTATCAGAAATCGGCTTATAGATATCTTTGGGGGTAAGCTCTTCCTTGGGAATCTCCTCGTAAATCAGATAATGCCCGGAATCCGCATACCGAAGCTTCGTATGTTTTGGCTTTGCCGAGGTCAGTGGGATCACATAAGGCCGCTGACCAACCAGAACGACGATTCCCAGAAACGGCTTGGCCGCATAGTTTTTTACATTGCTGAACTGTACCTCTGAATCCACCTCATGCAGATATCGCAGATAATCCAAATTTACATGGTAAAAACCAAAATTCTGAAATAATACTTCCATATTTCTCTCTGCTTTCTCAAAAAAACAGGAGGACCGAAATCCTCCTGCATCGTTAACGCTTCGCACTTCGGATGTGGGTGGCGAAACACCCTCTTTAACGCTTCGCACTCTGGATATAGGTGGCGAAACACCTTCTGGTGAACCCATATAGGCTCATAATCATTATATATCACAAGAGTCATATAATCAAGTATTATTTCAAACAAATATTACCATAGGGTTATATTTCCTCCCTCAAGCGACCCTTGACTGCCCCGGAAAACTGTGCTAAAATGATTTGGTAATCCACGCCGTTGTGGTGGAATGGTAGACACCGCGGACTTAAAATCCGCTGGGGGCGACTCCGTACCGGTTCGAGTCCGGTCAGCGGCACCAGCAAAAAAGCCTGATTTGTCTTCGGACAAATCAGGCTTTTTTGAGTGAAGCGTGCCTGACGGCACGAGATGCGCACCTGCGGTGCGTGAAGCGATGCTGCGCATCGTGATGCGCCTGCGGGGATGGCGAAAACGAAACATTTTGATGCAAAAAGCCCGGAGGCAGAGCCTCCGGGCTTCGTTTATGGAAATTCAGAACTCTCGTTCCCAATACGCCGAGCGGATACCAGCGACCAGTCGGGCGGTTTTACTCGACTGCCGTCAAGCACAAACCATCAGGCTCGAATTAGCCGCCGGTCTTACCGGCTTACTTGTTCAGGAACTTCAGAGCACCGGTGGGGCAGGCGTCCACGCACTTGTGGCAGTTTGCACAGTCGGCGATGGTTGCGGGATCGCGGAACTCGGGCTTGACCACGGTGGTGAAGCCACGGCCAACCAGACCCAGGATACCCTTGCCCACGTCCTCCTCACAGACACGGACGCACAGACCGCACAGGATGCACTTGCCCTGGTTGCGCTCGATGCAGACCATGTTGGTCTCGGCGGTGGTCATGCGCTTGGCACCGGCAAAGCGGTCGGGGTTGACCTCGTACAGGTTGGTGTGATGGATCAGCTTGCACTCCTCGAAGTCGTGGCAGCCGCACTCCAGACAACGCTTGGCCTCGTTACGGGCCTGCTCATCGGTGAAGCCGTTGATGACGGCGTCGAAGTTGCCGCGGCGGACAGCGGGGTCCTTGCAGCTCATCTCGGCGCGGGCGATCTTTGCACGGTCAGCGAAGTCCTCGGAAGTGACCTTGCGCTTGGAGTAGTAGGGGTTGGGAGCCTTCCACTCGGCACCTGCCAGGTAGGCGTCGATGGCCTCGGCAGCCTCGTTGGCCTCGCCGATGGCGCGGACAGCGATGGAGGGGCCACGGTTGGTGGCATCGCCCACGGCGAAGACGCCGGGGATGTTGGTGGAGCCGGAACGCTCGTCAGCCACGATGGTGCCCTTGCGGGTCAGCTCCAGAGCCTCGAAGCCCTCGAGAGCGCAACGCTGGCCGATGGCGGAGATGACGGTGTCCACATCCAGGATCTCGAACTTGCCCTCCACAGGCACGGGGGAGCGGCGGCCGGAAGCATCGGGCTCGCCCAGCTCCATGACCTGCAGCTTGATCTGCGTGACCTTGCCGTTCTCACCGATGATCTCGGCGGGGTTGGTCAGCCACTTGAAGTTCACGCCCTCCTCCAGAGCCTCTTCGATCTCCAGATCCTCGGCGGGAGCCTCGGCGCGGGTACGGCGGTAGATGACGTAGACGTTCTCTGCGCCCAGACGGACGGAGGTACGGCAGGCGTCCATGGCAACGTTGCCGCCGCCGACGACGGCGACGTTCTTGCCCAGGTTGGGTCTTGCGCCCAGGTTGACCTCGCGCAGCATATCGATGCCGCCCAGAACGCCGTCCAGCTTATCGCCCTCGCAGCCGATGCCGGTGGACTTCCAGGCACCGACGGCAACCAGAACGGCATCAAACTCGGCCTTCAGACCCTCCAGGGTCACATCAGTGCCGACCTTGACATTGTTCTTCATCTCCACGCCCAGCTTGGCAATGGAAGCGACCTCAGCGGCCAGGACTGCCTTGGGCAGACGGTACTCGGGGATACCGTAGCGCAGCATGCCGCCCATCTCGGGCATCATGTCGAACACGGTGACGCCGTGGCCCTTGACAGCCAGCTGGTAGGCGGCGGTCAGACCGGCGGGGCCGCCGCCGACGATGGCGACGCGCTTGCCGGTGGAGGCGGCGACAGCGGGGGTGAAGGGGTTCTCGGACTTCATGTCGTTATCAGCGGCGAAAGCCTTCAGATAAGCGATGGACAGGGGCTGCTCCACCAGCTGGCGGCGGCAGTCATTCTCACAGGGATGGGGGCAGACACGGCCCACGGAAGCGGGCAGGGGGATCTTGTCCTTGATGATGCGAACGGCCTCACGGTCGTTGCCCAGGGCGATCTGCTTGACGTAGGCCTGGACATCGGTCCGGGCGGGGCAGCCCAGGTGGCAGGGGCCCTTGCAGTCGCCGTCGTGGTCGGACATCAGCAGCTCCAGGGCGACCTTACGGGCCTGGACCACGCGCTTGGACTCGGTATTGATCTTCCAGCCGTCGGCGGCGACGGTGGAGCAGGCGCGCATCAGCTTGGGCAGGCCCTCACCCTCGACAACACAGACACCGCATGCGCCGTAGTTCTTGACCTTGGCCAGGTGGCACAGGGTGGGGATGAAAATGCCGTTGGCCTCGGCGATCTGCAGGATGGTCTGGCCCTTCTGGCCGACGCACTCCTTGCCATTGATAATCAGCTTGATTTCACTCATTGGTTTGGCCTCCTTATTCCACGACGACCGCACCCTTGCGGCAGGAGTTGATACAGGCACCGCAGCGGATACAGACATTGGGATCGATGGCGTAGGTCTTCTTCAGCTCGCCGGTGATGGCACCCACGGGGCACTTCTTGGCGCACAGGGAGCAGCCGATGCACTTCTCCTGATCGATGGAGTAGGTCAGCAGAGCGGGGCACTGCTTGGCGGTGCACTTGTGGTTGTAGATATGATCCTCGTACTCGTTGCGGAAGTAGCGGATGGTGGTCAGAACGGGGTTGGGAGCAGTCTGGCCCAGGCCGCACAGGGCACCGTCCTTGACGGTGGTGCACAGCTCTTCCAGCAGCTCGATGTCGCCGTCGCGGCCGTTGCCGGCAACGATGCGCTCCAGGATCTCGCTCAGACGCTTGGTGCCGATACGGCAGTGGACACACTTACCGCAGGACTCCTTGGTGGTGAAGTCCAGGAAGAACTTGGCGATGCCCACCATGCAGGTGGTCTCGTCCATGACGACCATGCCGCCGGAGCCCATGATGGCACCGGTTGCGCCCAGGGCGCGGTAGTCGATGATGGTGTCCAGCAGGTGAGCGGGGATACAGCCACCGGAGGGACCGCCCATCTGGACAGCCTTGAACTCCTTGCCGTCGCGGATGCCGCCGGCGATGTCAAAGATGACCTCGCGCAGGGTCATGCCCATGGGGATCTCCACCAGACCGGAACGCTTGACCTTACCGGTGACGGCGAAGACCTTGGTGCCCTTACTATTCTCGGTGCCCATGGCAGAGAAAGCGGCACCGCCGTTGTTGATGATCCAGGCGACGTTGGCAAAGGTCTCAACGTTGTTGATGTTGGAGGGCTTGTACCAGTAACCGGCCTGGGCGGGGAAGGGAGGCTTCAGACGGGGCATACCGCGGGAGCCTTCCAGGGACTCGATCAGAGCGGTCTCCTCGCCGCAGACGAAGGCACCGGCACCGGCCTTGATGCGCATCTTGCAGGAGAAGTTGGTGCCCATGATGTTCTCGCCCAGATAGCCCTTCTCCTCGGCCTGCTTGATGGCGTTGGTCAGACGGACGATGGCCAGGGGATACTCAGCACGGACGTAAACCACAGCCTCCTTGGCACCGATGGCGTAAGCACCGATCAGCATGCCCTCGATCAGGTTGTGGGGGTCGGACTCGATGACGGCGCGGTCCATGAAGGCACCGGGGTCGCCCTCGTCGGCGTTACAGATCAGGTACTTCTCCTCGCCGGGGGACTGACGGGCGGCGTTCCACTTGAACCAGGTGGGGAAGCCGGCACCACCACGGCCGCCCAGGCCGGAGATCTTGATCTCCTCGATGACAGCCTCGGGAGTCATGGTCTTCAGGACCTTCTCCAGAGCCTTGTAGCCGTCATCGGCGGTGTAGGCGTCGATCTCATCGGGGTTGATGATACCGCAGTGACGCAGAGCGATGCGGGTCTGCTTGCTCAGGAACTGGGCATCGTCCTCGGAGATGACGATGGGAGCCAGCAGATCATAGTTGTCCTCAGCAACAGCCTTGACAATGATCTCGGCGTGCTCGGGCTTGACCTGGACACAGCGATGCAGCTCGCCATTGGGAGCATACACATCGACGATGGGCTCCAGGTAGCAAATGCCGACACAGCCGGTGATGCCCAGGGTGGCATTGACATCGGCGGTCAGCTTGGATTCCAGGGCGGTGTAAACGGCACCGGCACCTGCGGCCAGACCACAGGAGCCCTGGCCAACAACGATTCTAGCGTTCATTTACTTGCCCTCCTTTGCACGGATGTCCCGCAGGATCTGCTTGACCTTGTCGGGAGTCAGGGAGCCGTAGGTGTCCTCGTTGATCATCATGACGGGGGCCAGGGAGCAGCAGCCCAGGCAGGAGACCAGGCTCAGGGAGAACAGGCCGTCCTCGGTGGTCTGGTTGTCGCCGATGCCCAGCTCTTCCTGGACGGCTTCGATGATGCGCTCAGCACCGTTGACGTAGCAGGCGGTGCCCTTGCAGATCATGATGAGGTACTTACCCACAGCCTGGAAACGGAACTGGGAGTAGAAGGTAGCCACGCCCATGATCTTGGCGGGGGTCAGGCCGGTCTTCTCCGCGATGTGGTAGATGGCATCGGTGGGGATGTAGCCGTAGATATCCTGGGTCTTCTGGAGAATGGTGATGAGGCTGCCCTTGACGGCGGCATACTTGTCCAGCACGTCAGCGATCAGGCTCAGATCCACGCTCTTATGGTTACAGCAGCACATGGATTTCACTCCTTACTTAAAATTGTGCGTATCAAAAAACGGAAAAACGGAAAGTTTTGGTAATTCCGCATTTTTGCAACATCCATTATACCAAAAGCTGGGGGGAAATTCAATGGGGTATCGATATAAAAAGACTTATTATTCTGCACAAAAAAATGGGCGTTTATGGATAAAATTAACAGTTAGTCGCAACTTACTCCTTGTTTTTTCACCGTTTCTCCACAAATTCCTCCAACCCTGTGGACAAAATTCGAGTATTGATATTTTTCCGTACCACGATGCCCTTCTGTCGTGTAGGGAACGGTTATGACCGTTCCACGGTACCGGCCTGCAATGACCACCCCGGCCCGGTGCAGAGGGACACCTCCCGACCACACCGTAGGGGCGATTCACGAATCGCCCGCCGATTTACGATGACCGCTCAGCCAAAACAGAAGGACCAGCCGAAAATCACCACGTCATTGCGAGGGCCGCCAGGCCCGTGGCAATCCGCATCTCTCCGGCCCCGGTGGGGCCGGGCGGCGCATTGCGCCGCAGGGGGTACGGATTGCCACGCCCTGCGGGCTCGCAATGACAGCGGGGGACGGGGGCTGGTTCCTCCGCGCCGGAATACAGCAATCATCGTTGGCGTGTACTGCGGAACGGCACGGAGGCCGTTCCCTACAATTTTTCTTAGAGGAGGAAAAAACTCCACAGACCCGTTGTGAGTCTGTGGAGTTTCGACAGCTTACTTGTTCTTCAGGAGATCGCGGATCTCGGTCAGCAGGACCTCCTCGGCGGAGGGGGCGGGGGGAGCGGGAGGCTCGGCAGCGGCGGCTTCGGCTTCCTTCTTCTTGCCGATCTCGCTCAGCTTGTTGATACCGCGGACCAGCCAGAAGACCACCAGAGCCAGGATGCCGAAGTTGATGACGGCGGACAGGAAATTGCCGATGGTCAGGTAGTTCTGGACCTCGCGGACGATCTCAGCGCCGGTCTCGGAGACGATGGTCTCGAAGGTGGGCTCCACCCAGGGCATCCGGGGCAGGGCGATCTTAACATCGCTGAAATCAGCGCCGCCCAGGAAAATGTTGACGATGGGCATGATGATGTCATCGGTCAGGGACTTGGTGATGGTGCCGAAACCACCGCCGATGATGGTACCGACAGCCAGAGCCATGGCGTTGCCCTTCACGGCAAAGGCCACGAATTCATCCCACCAGGAAGGCTTGAGCTTGGACATAAGTATTACTTCCTTTCTTTATTTTTTAGGCGGAAGCAGTGCGGAGAAGGGCTTCACGATGATGTCCTCTCCGCCGTCCCACCCAAAGGTCAGGGTTTGCAGGTTTTCGGGATTGATTTCAATAAGTCTGCTGCGCATGTTCCAGGAAGGGATTTCAGGATGTGCGCCGCTCCAGGTGAACAGACAGCTCAAAACGCGGGTCTCATTCCGGGCAATCAGCTCCCCGATCAGTTCTTCCTCCCGGGCGGTCAGCGCTTCAATCAGTTCCATCGTGATGGGAGTCCGGTCCAAAGGCTCCGTCCCCTCCGGGATCTTGATCCAGCGGTATTCGCCCGGCTGGAGTTCCAGCACGAGCACCGGGCCCTGTTCCCGTCCGGGAGCCAGTTCTTCCCGGACGATCCCCATCATTTCTTCATAGGCAGCCTCAATGGCAGCAATATCCCGTTCCATTACTTCTTCTCGATGACCTCGATGCCGCCCAGATACTTACGCAGGACCTCGGGGACAACGATGGAGCCGTCGGCGCGCTGGTTCTGCTCGACGATGGCGGGGAAGATGCGGGAGGTCGCCAGTCCGGAGCCGTTCAGGGTGTGGACGAAGTCCAGCTTGCCGTCGGCGCGGCGGTAGCGGATGTTGCCCCGGCGGGCCTGGAAGTCACGGGCGTTGGAGACGGAGGAGACCTCCTTGTAGCCGTTCATGGAGGGGATCAGGATCTCGATGTCGTAGGTGCGGGCCATGGAAGCGGAGCAGTCGCCTGCGGCCAGCTTCACGGTGCGGAAGTGCAGGCCCAGACCGGCGACCAGGTTCTCAGCCTTCTTGACCAGCTCCTCGAAAGCCTCGTCGGAGCCCTCGGGGGTGGTGAACTGGAACATCTCCACCTTGTTGAACTGGTGGCCACGGACCATGCCGCGCTCGTCGGCACGGTGGGAACCGGCCTCACGGCGGAAGCAGGGGGTGTAGGCAAAGAACTTCTTGGGCAGGTCTGCCTCGGTCAGGATCTCATCGCGGTACACGGAAGCCAGAGCGGCCTCGGCGGTGGGCAGCATGTAGAAGGTGCCGCCCTCGGTGGGATGGTTGGCGATCTTGAAGACCTCGTCAGCGAACTTGGGGAACTGACCGGCAGTCAGACCGCACTGGTACTCCAGCATGTGGGGGGGCAGGATGAAGTCGTAGCCGTCAGCGGTGTGGGTGTCGATGAAGTAGTTCAGCAGTGCCCACTCCAGGCGCGCGCCCATGCCGGTGTACATCCAGTTGCCGCCGCCAGCCAGCTTGACGCCGCGCTCGTAGTCGATCAGGCCCAGATCGGTGCACAGGTCCACATGGTGCTTGGGCTCGAAGTCGAAGGAGTGCTTTTCGCCGATGTAGCGCAGGGGCTCGTTGTTCTCCTTGCCGCCGGGCAGCAGATCGGCGTCGGGCAGGTTGGGCAGAGCCAGCATGTTGTTGTAGAGCTCACCCTCCAGGACCTTCAGGGTAGCCTTGTCGCCCTCGATGGAAGCATCGATCTCGGCAACGGCGGCCACATTGTCGGCGATCTTGGCGTTGACCTCAGAGCAGTCCTCGCCCTTCTTCTCCAGGCCCTTCTTCATGCCGAAGAGCTTGCCGTTCTCCTTGGAGATCTTGTTCTTCTGGGCAGTCTTGGTCTCGGTGGCGGTCTTCAGGCCACGGACCTGGACATCCAGCTCGAGAATTTTGTCGATGATGGCATCGCAGTCCACTTCCTTGGCCTTCAGACCGGCCTTGACTGCATCGGGGTTTTCCTTGATCTTTCTGATATCAAGCATGATGGATTCTCCTTTTCATGTTAACTTAGTAATTTCAAAAGGACTCGTCATTGCGAGGAGCCGACAGGCGACGTGGCAATCCCGTCGATTTTCCTGCCGCCTCAGCGGGTCCTATGATCCACGGGATTGCCACGCCCCTGGCGGGGCTCGCAATGACGCGGTAATTTTTGTTGATTTGGATCAGCCGTTGCTGGGCATCTCCACGTATTCCAGGATGAGGTAATACTCATTCATGGCGTCGCTGCTCAGGTAGGCGATGCGCTTGTCCATTTCGGGAATCAGCTCTTCCAGCTTTTCCCGGTCAAAGTCGGTGTAGGCGGCCTTGATCTGATTGAAAATGTCGTAGGCCTCCAGCTGCTGGTCCATGAGCTCGTCCTGCTCGCCGGGGTCCGTGGACATGGTGGGCAGCTCGGCCTCACCGCCGGAGAGATCCAGAACCTGGGCCTGGAGGGAGAGGATCTGCTGCTTCTGCAGCTCCAGCTGGGCCCGCAGCTCGGCGTTCTCCAGCTTCAGCTCCTCGGCCTGCTGCTCCAGCACCGCGTTGATGCCGTCGCCGTCGGGCACCTCGGCACCGCCGTAGACTTTCTCGCCGCCGGGGGTCTTGTCGCCGCCCAGCATGCCGCCGATCACCAGAGTCGCAGCCACGGACACCGCAGCCACGCCCGCCATGCAGGCGAAGAAGAAGCCATCCAGCTTCCGGCCCGCCTTCACGGGGGCAGGGGAGGCTTCCTTCACGGGCTCGGCGGAGTTGTCGAGGACATCCCACAGCTCCTGCTCGCTCTGAACATTCTTCTCACTCATTCGCTCTTCACTCCTTTCAGGGTCATCAGAGCCTCCAGCAGGACCTGCAGATCCTCCTGGCCGTAGAATTCCAGCTCGAATTTGCCCTTACGTTTACCATTGACGATTTTCACGCCCCGGCCCAGGACCCGGGACAGGCTTTTCTCACACTCGGCCACATAATCGATGGCCAGGGGAGCACTGGGGGGCTCCACAGGCTTTTCCTGACTCAGGTTCCGGCACAGCAGCTCTGCCTGCCGGACGCTCAGACCCAGGGCTGCGATCTTCTGGGCGGCTTCCAGCTGCTTTTTCTCGGTCTTCAGGCTCAGCACCGCACGGGCATGGCCCGCAGTCAGGGAGCCCTCCCGGAGCATGCCCAGGACCTTCTCCGGCAGATTCAGCAGCCGCATGGCGTTGGCCACGGCGGACCGGGACTTGCCCACCCGGGAAGCGCAGTCCTCCTGGGTCAGACCGAAGTCCTCCACCAGAGCCTGGTAGCCCAGAGCCTCTTCCACGCAGTTGAGGTCGCTGCGCTGCAGATTTTCAATGAGGGCCAGCTCCATGGCCTTGCAGTCATCGGCCTCGATGACCACCACGGGAACCTCCCCCAGGCCCGCCATCCGGCTGGCCCGCCAGCGGCGTTCGCCGGCGATGATCTGATAGTAGCCCGGCTCCGTCTCCCGGACGGTCAGGGGCTGGATCAGACCGTGTACCGAAATGGATTCTGACAGCTCCTGCAGAGCCTCCTCGTCAAAATCCTTTCGCGGCTGATCGGGATTGGGCTCGATGCGGTGCAGGGGCACCGTCCGATAATTGGATTTTTCCAGGACGGGCTCCTGGAAATCTCCCAAAAGTGCACCCAAGCCGCGACCCAGTCCTTTGGGTTGTGCCATTTGATCATCCTTTCTTTCAAGTGGAAGGTTGAAAGGTGAAAGTGGAAAGTGAAGCAAAGAAGAAACTTTACACTTTCAACTTTACACTTTCAACTTGTTTGCAAATTCTTCTGCCAGCTCCTTGTAGGCCTTTGCGCCTCGGCTGTATTTGTCATAGTTCATGACGGGGATGCCGTGGCTGGGGGCCTCGGCCAGGCGGACGTTCCGGGGGATCACATTGGCGAAGACCTTTCCGGGGAAATGTCTGCGGACCTCCTGGGCCACCTGGTTGCTGAAATTGGTGCGCCCGTCGAACATGGTCAGCACCACGCCGAAGAGCTCCAGTCGGGGATTCATCTTCCGCTTGACCATCCGCAATGTGCCCATCAGGTCGCTCAGACCCTCCAGGGCGAAATACTCACACTGGACCGGGACCACGATGGACTCGGCGGCACACAGGCCGTTCAGGGTCAGCATTTCCAGGGACGGGGGACAGTCGATGAAAATTGCGTCATATTCGTCCTTGATTTCCGCCAGTGCATCCTTCAGGACGTACTCCCGGCGGTCTGCGCCGATGAGCTCCACGGCGGCACCCGCCAGATCGGAGCTCGACGGAAGCACGTCGCCGAAGTCGGTATGGACGATGGCATCCCGGACCGGGACACCGTTGAGGATCACGTCATAGACGGACCGCTTGATCTGCCTTTTTTCGATGCCAAGGCCGGAAGTGGCGTTGGCCTGGGGGTCGAAGTCGCAAAGCAGGGTTTTCAGGCCCAGCTCATGGAGGGCAGCGGATAAATTGACGGCGGTGGTGGTTTTTCCCACGCCGCCCTTCTGGTTGACGATTGCGAATAGTTTACCCATGTCAAACCTCCTTGTATACGCGGTCATTATAACAGCTAATTTTCCATAATTCAAGAGAGGGCCGTGATTTTGTTTCACGTGAAACAAAAAAGAACCCGTCATTGCGAACCAGTCCGCAGACTGGTGTGGCAATCTCCTGGATTTTCCGGAAAACCGAATTGGTCATCCCAAAATCCACGGGATTGCCACGGGCTTACGCCCTCGCAATGACGGGTTCTTTGGAAGTGTTTCACGTGAAACACTTATCTTCCTCCACCGCCGAAATCGATGATGGAGCTGTAATTCTCGCCGATGGCGGGCTCCCTGGCCCGGCTGAGCTCCTGCCAGGTGAGCACGCCCACGCAGAGCATCAGGGCCGCCATGAGCATACATACCCACAGCCGAAGCTGCAGAATGGTCCGGCGGAGATGGTCGGTATCCTCCTCCACCCGGGCGGGCTTGCGCACGGGAGCCGTCCGGGCCCGGACAGACCGCTCCGGAATGGTGACCACGGTATTGGGCTTGACGGGGTGCTTGACCATGACGGATTCGCACAGGAAGCAGAATACCTGCCCGTCCTCCGTCTCGCGGCCGCAGCGAAGACACTGCATATTGAAACACCAACTTTCGGGATAGAGTGGAGAGTGGAGATTGGAGAGTTGAGATTTGTGGTACTATTATAATATATAAAGATACCGTAAGTCAAACGAATTCTGATCCCAACGAATGCACCCTCAAATTTTGCCGATCTCCACTCTCCACTCTACAATCTCCAATCTCAAATAAACCCCTCGTTTTTCTGTAAATCTTCAACAAAATTGTTGCATTTTCTTTGTGAATGTGGTATAAATAAAGATTGAGAGTATATTTTAACCATTCCGTCAAAAAGGAGACGATTCAATTTATGGCACGTAAGGAAAACATCCGCAACATCGCCATCATCGCTCACGTTGACCACGGCAAGACGACCCTGGTGGACGAGATGCTGAAGCAGGGCGGCATTTACCGCGAGAATCAGGCCACCACCGACCGGGTCATGGACTCCGGCGATCTGGAGCGGGAGCGCGGCATCACCATTCTGGCCAAGAACACTTCCATTTATTACAAGGACACCAAGATCAACATCGTGGACACCCCCGGCCACGCCGACTTCGGCGGCGAGGTGGAGCGCATCCTGAAGATGGTCAACGGCGTTATCCTGTTGGTGGACGCCGCCGAGGGCCCCATGCCCCAGACCCGCTTCGTTCTGGGCAAGGCTCTGGAGCTGGGCCACAAGGTCATCGTGGCCGTCAACAAGGTGGACAAGCCCGACGCCCGCACCGAGGAGGTGGTGGACGAGGTCCTGGAGCTGCTGCTGGATCTGGACGCCACCGATGAGCAGTTCAACTCTCCCACCATCTTCTGCTCCGGGCGCCACGGCATCGCCAGCTACAGCGCAGACGAGCTGGGCACCGACCTGATCCCCCTGTTCGAGACCGTGGTCAACTACATCCCCGCCCCCCAGGGCGAGGAGGAGGAGCCCCTGCAGCTGCTGGTCAGCTCCATCGACTACAACGAGTATGTGGGCCGCATCGCCGTGGGCCGTGTGGAGCGCGGCACCATCAAGGTCAACCAGGAGGTGGTCATCGCCGACTACCACCACGCCGACGTGAAGCAGAAGGCCAAGGTCGTGGCCCTTTATGAGTACGACGGCCTGGGCAAGAAGGCCATCCAGCAGGCAACCGCCGGTGAGATCGTGGCCCTGTCCGGCATCGCGGACATCACCATCGGCCGCACCATCTGCGCCCCCGAGGCCGTGGAGCCTCTGCCCTTCGTCAAGATCAGCGAGCCCACCATCGAAATGACCTTCGCTGTCAACGATTCCCCCTTCGCAGGCCGCGAGGGCAAGTTCGTCACCTCCCGCAACCTCCGGGACCGCCTGGAGAAGGAGCTGATGAAGGACGTGTCCCTGCGGGTTTCCGAGCAGGGCACCGACGCCTTCAACGTCGCAGGCCGTGGTGAGATGCACCTTAGCATCCTCATGGAGACCATGCGGCGCGAGGGCTACGAGTTCGCCGTTTCCACCCCCCGCGTGCTGACCAAGGAGATCGACGGCAAGCTCTGCGAGCCCATTGAAAAGATGGTCGCCGACGTCCCCGAAGAGTGCATGGGCGCGGTCATCGAGAAGATGGGCAAGCGCAAGGGCGACCTGCTGGGCATGACCCCCGTGGGCAACCGCTACCGCCTGGAGTTCCTGGTCCCCTCCCGTGGCCTCTTCGGCTACCGCAGTGAGTTCCTGACCGACACCCGTGGCGAGGGCATCATGTCCAGCGTTCTGGACAGCTACGCCCCCATGAAGGGTGAGATCGAGCGGCGCAGCGTGGGCAGCCTCATCTCCTTCGAGTCCGGCGAGGCCGTCACCTACGGTCTGCACGCCGCCCAGGAGCGCGGCTCCCTGTTCATCGGCCCCGGCACCCCTGTCTATGCCGGTATGGTCGTGGGCATCTGCAGCCGCAACGAGGATATGACCGTCAACGTCTGCAAGCGCAAGCAGCTGACCAATATGCGTGCTGCCGGTTCCGACGAAGCCATCCGTCTGGTGCCCCCCAAGATCATGTCTCTGGAGCAGTGTCTGGAATTCCTGGCTGACGACGAGCTGCTGGAATGCACCCCCAAGAGCCTGCGCATCCGCAAGCGGGAGCTGGACCATGGCATCCGCATGCGGAACCTGATGAAGAAGCGGGCCCAGGAGAACGGCTAATGAAGCGGTTTGCGGTTCTGCTTCTGGCGGCCTTGCTGCTGACAGGCTGCAGCGCACAGGGACCTGCCGTTCCGGAAACCACGGCGGCTGCCCCTGAGACCACTGCGGTGCCCACCACCGTGCCGGAGACCACCGCGGCCACGGAGCCTGCCGCCATCACCATGACTTTCACCTTTGCCGGTGACTGTACCCTGGGCTGTCACACCGAGCACAGCCGGGCAGGCTATGGCTTTCTCATGACGGTGGGGGAGGACTTTGACTATCCTTTTGCCAATGTGAAGCAGTGGTTTGAGGCCGACGATTTCACCATGGTGA
>JBGVNV010000002.1:0-14557 GCA_045125955.1 Faecousia sp. | reverse complement strand
CGCCCAGCTCACGGGCCTTCTTGGCGTCCCGGGGGGAGTCGGCATTGGTGCGCACCTTCAGGCGGCGGTACTGGTCAGCCCAGGCCATAATGCGGCCGAACTCACCGGCGATCTCGGCGTCCACGGTGGCGATCTTGCCGTCGTAGATGTTGCCGGTGGAGCCGTCCAGGCTCATCCAGTCGCCTTCCACGTAGGTCTTGCCGTCCAGGACGAACTGCTTGTTCTCCTCGTCCATCTTGATCTCGGTGCAGCCGGAAACGCAGCAGCGGCCGATACCACGGGCAACAACGGCAGCGTGGGAGGTCATGCCGCCGCGGACGGTCAGGATGCCCTGAGCGGCCATCATGCCCTCGATATCCTCGGGGGAAGTCTCCAGACGAACCAGAACAACCTTCTCGCCGCGGGCAGCCCAGGCCTTGGCATCCTCAGCGGTGAAGACGATCTTACCGCAGGCAGCGCCGGGGGAAGCGGGCAGCGCCTTGCCCATGGGGGTGGCGGCCTTCAGCGCGGCGGGAACGAACTGGGGATGCAGCAGGGTGTCCAGGTTACGGGGATCGATCATGGACACGGCCTTCTTCTCGTCGATCATGCCCTCGTCCACCAGGTCGCAGGCGATCTTCAGAGCGGCGGGAGCGGTACGCTTGCCGTTACGGGTCTGCAGCATGTACAGCTTGCCGTTCTCAACGGTGAACTCCATGTCCTGCATGTCGCGGTAGTGGTCCTCCAGCTTGGCGCAGACTTCCTGGAACTGCTTGAAAGCCTCAGGGAACTTGTTGGCCATCTCGGAGATGGGCATGGGGGTACGGACACCGGCAACGACGTCCTCGCCCTGTGCGTTGGTCAGGAACTCGCCCATCAGGCCCTTGGCACCGGTGGCGGGGTCACGGGTGAAGGCAACACCGGTGCCGCAGTCGTCGCCCATGTTGCCGAAGGCCATGGACTGGACGTTGACGGCGGTGCCCCAGGAGTAGGGAATGTCGTTCTCACGACGGTAGATGTTGGCACGGGGGTTGTCCCAGGAACGGAAAACGGCCTGGACAGCGCCCATCAGCTGCTCGATGGGATCGGAGGGGAAATCCTTGCCGATCTTGTTCTTGTACTCGGCCTTGAACTGCTCAGCCAGAGTCTTCAGATCCTCGGCGGTCAGGTCGACGTCCTGGGTGATGCCCTTCTTCTCCTTCATCTCATCGATGAGGACCTCGAAGTACTTCTTGCCGACTTCCATAACGACATCGGAGTACATCTGGATGAAGCGGCGGTAGCAGTCGTAGGCCCAGCGGGGGTTGCCGGACTTGGCAGCCATGACCTCAACGACCTGCTCGTTCAGGCCCAGGTTCAGGATGGTGTCCATCATGCCGGGCATGGAGGCACGGGCGCCGGAACGGACGGAGACCAGCAGGGGGTTTTCCAGATCGCCGAACTTCTTGCCGGTGATCTCCTCGAGCTTGGTGACGTTGGCCAGGATCTCAGCCTGAATATCGGCGTTGATCTGACGGCCGTCCTCGTAGTACTGGGTGCAGGCCTCGGTGGTGATGGTGAAACCCTGGGGAACAGGCATGCCGATCTTGGTCATTTCAGCCAGATTGGCGCCCTTGCCGCCCAGAAGCTCACGCATGGAGCCGTCGCCCTCGGTGAACAGGTAAACGAACTTCTTAGACATAGTGGGGTACCCCTTTCAAATGATGATAGGTGGTTAAAAACCACCTGGGTATTTACAAAATCTGACACTGCATTTTCTGCCAATTCAGTATAACACGGGTATATAGAAAATGCAAACATGTTTCGCATGATTTGGCATAAAGAAACTTAAAATGGGTAACATTCGCCGAAATCTGCCAAGAAGTGGAAACAATGTTCCAATGGATGGTACAAAAGATACCGGCACTCCGCAGGTAACAGAGTGCCGGTGGAAAAATCAGGGGATGCGGTAGAGCCGCTTTCCGTTTTCAAGGGTGATCCGGGCGGCCTCCTCGGTGGAAACGCCCCAGATCTCGCTGAGCTTCCCGGCCATGTAAAATACCTTGCCGGGGTCGTTGCGCTTGCCCCGGAAGGGCACGGGGGCCATGTAGGGGCAGTCGGTCTCGATGACGATGCGGTCCCGGGGGATGCCTGCCGCCACCTCCAGAGCCTTGCGGGCGTTCTTGAAGGTCAGCACGCCGGTGAAGCCGATGTACCAGCCCCGTTTGATGAGCTCCTTCGCCATCTCCAGGGAGCCGGAGTAGCAGTGGAACACGCCCTTGACCGTGGGAAATTCGTCCACGATCTTCATGCCGTCCTCGTGGGCCTCCCGCTCGTGGACGATGACGGGGAGAGCCAGGTCACGGGCCAGCTCCATCTGGAGCCGGAAGGCCCGCTTCTGGATGTCGCGGGGGATATCTTCATAATGGTAGTCCAGGCCGATCTCACCGATGGCCATGATCTTGGGGTGCTGTTTACATAACTCCCTGTATTGGGCGATGAGAACATCGTCCACCTCGTCGGCCACATCGGGATGGGAGCCCACGGCGGCGTAGATGTAGTCGTGGGATTCGGCCAGAGCGATGGCGTTTTCGGAGCTGGCGAAGCTGCAGCCGGGGTTCATCACCAGACTCAGGCCCTGACCGGGCAGGCTTTCCAGCAGCTCCCGGCGATCAGCGTCAAAGGAGGTGTCGTCCAGGTGGGCGTGGGTATCAAAGAGCATCGGCTTCCTCCTGGGGGGCGGTGTGGTCCTCCACCTGGGGCTCCTCGGCGCAGATCACGGCCACCATGCAGTCGCCCAGCTTCTGGACCCGGGGATCGTCCAGGGAGAATTCGGTGTGGTTGGGGTAGCCCCGCAGACCCAGACCGGAGCACTTGGCCTCGGCCTCCTTCAGGACCCAGAAGCGAAGCAGAGCTTCGTTGCGGTCTTCTTCGGGGACCTGCTCATACTGGGCGTACTCGGCGGGGGAGAGGATCTTTTCTGCCAGGGTGGGGCTGACCTTGCGGTTTAAGTCCTCGGCATCGATGCCGATCTGGCGGTCCGCGATGGCGCAGAAGACGGTGGTCTTGGTGTGGGTGATGGAGAAATGGAGGTCGCTGCCGGGAAAGTAGGGCTTGCCCCGGGGGGCCTTCTCGATGGGGGGCATTTCTTCGCCGGTGAGCTCCTCGTACATCTGGGCCAGCAGCAGCTTGCCGGCCACACGGGAATCCAGACCGTTCAGGGGCCAGAAATCAAGTTTCAGCATAATAACACCTCGTTAAAGCAGATATCAGATACAAGATATTAGATATAATGCGCATCGGTTTTGTTTAGCCAATGTAGGGCGGGGGGCTTGCCCCCGCCGGGATTTTGCACCGCAGGTGAAAAATCCTCTTGCCGTCAGGCAAGGATACCCATATAGATCGTCCTTCGGACGAAGCGAATTCCGCCGCTGGCGAAATTCGCGGCGGGGGCAAGTCCCCTGCCCTACGGTACTGCGTTCCGTCGATCCGTATGATATCGGATATCTCCATACCTGAAAAAACGGCGTGCCGCGAAGCAGCACGCCGTTGTGGTTACAGATGATTAGCCGTTGGCGCGCATCTGAGCGAAGCACTCGCTGCAGAACACGGGACGGTCGGTCTTGGGCTGGAAGGGAACCTTAGCCTCGCCGCCGCAACGGGCGCAGGTAGCGGTGAAGAACTCACGGGGAGCGCGAGCATTGTTCTTGCGGGCATCACGGCAGGCCTTGCAGCGCTGGGGCTCGTTCTGGAAGCCGCGCTCTGCGTAGAACTCCTGCTCACCGGCGGTGAAAGTGAACTCGTTGCCGCACTCTTTACAAGTCAGTTTCTTATCTTCGTACATTGTGTTTACCTCTCTTCGGTTGATTGTTTCCCCGTGATAACGCGGAGTGTGAATATTGCGACGGCTTTGGGCCGTTTACGCCTGGAGGACTCTTGCGCGTGGGGGATTCGGTCAGGAAAAGGGAAACCATCAGCACTCAAGAGATGGGTACAAAACTGCACCAATGCATGAATTATACACGCAAACGATTATCTTGTCAATCCTCTATTAACAATTTTGTCACAATTCGTGTGGATTTGTACATATTTTACAGCCCCAAAGACATCTGTCCCTGATAGGGGATGCCCAGATGGTCGTAGGCGGACATGGTGACGCACCGACCGCGGGGGGTCCGGGTCAAAAAGCCCAGCTGCATCAGGTAGGGCTCGTAGACATCCTCCAGGGTCACGGCCTCCTCACCGATGGTGGCGGCGAGGGTCTCCAGACCCACGGGACCGCCGTTGTAGTGGCGGATGATGGCGGTGAGCATCCGGCGGTCGATGGCGTCCAGGCCCAGGTGGTCCACATCCAGCCGCTGGAGGGCCATGTCTGCGGCCTCCTTGGTGATGACACCGTCACAGCACACCTGTGCAAAGTCCCGGACCCGGCGCAGGAAGCGGTTGGCGATTCGCGGGGTGCCGCGACTGCGGGAGGCGATCTCGTAGGCACCCTTGGGGTCGATCTCCATGCCGAGGATGGTGGCGGAGCGGGTGACGATTTTCGCCAGCTCCTCCGGGGAATAGAGCTCCAGCCGCAGGGAAACACCGAAGCGGTCGCGCAGGGGCGCGGAGAGCTGACCGGCCCTGGTCGTCGCACCGACAAGGGTGAACTTGGGCAGATCCAGCCGGATGGAGTTGGCACTGGGGCCCTTGCCGACAATAATATCGATGGCGAAGTCCTCCATGGCGGGATACAAAATCTCCTCGACCACCCGGTTCAGCCGGTGGATCTCGTCGATGAAGAGGATGTCGCCGGGGTTCAGATTGGTCAGCAGAGCCGCCAGATCGCCGGGCTTCTCGATGGCGGGGCCGGAGGTCACCCGGATGCCCACGCCCATTTCATTGGCGATGATGCCGGCGAGGGTGGTCTTGCCGAGACCGGGAGGGCCATACAGCAGGGTATGGTCCAGGGGCTCATTGCGCCGCCGGGCGGCCTCTAAGTAGACGGAGAGATTGGCCTTGGCCTTCTCCTGACCGGTGTAGTCGGCAAGAAGCTTCGGGCGCAGACCCACCTCGGCCCCGTCCGTTGCCATCTGCCGGGGAGAGATGATGGGAGCCGTGTCAAATTCTTGGGAAAATTCAATACTCATGGGTTCCTCCTGAATTAGGGATTAGGGATGAGGAATGAGGGATTATTTGATGAATACAGTGATTCCAAATTCACTGTGCTTGTCGGGAAAATCATAGTCGATATGACTGATGCCGGGGCGGATATCCTGGGAAAAGAGCCTTTGGACACATTCCAGAAAGTCTCCGGTGATGGAGATCTGTCTTCCGTTGCAGGTGGCAGAGTCCCTGGTGATGGACAGCTCTGTTTTGCGGTCCAGAAAGACGACTCGTTTTCGGCCACCTGCCAAAAGCTCGCCAAACAGCGAAGACGCATTTTTCACCGCATCCGCAGGAACGATGACACACCAATCATCTCCAGCAATTTCGATGGTGCATGGGATGTATCGCATAGCAGGACCTCCGAGCGTGTGTAAGGGACGGATTTCTCGTCCCCTGCAATTCTAATCAGAAACGAAGAAACAATCTGCTGTCCACCGAATGGGGTTGGTGTCAATATATTGCCAGATTTTCAAATAACTGGCTTCGTTTCGTATGACGTGATCGTGGTAGGATCGCTGAAAAATCTTTTTTCCGATATCCCGATGGCAGAACCGCTTCAAAGTAGAAACAAAGTGCGGAACAACCGCATTTGTAGGGGACGGCGCCCTCGACGTCCCGGTGCGTGCACCTGCCTCCACCAACAATATCAAATGGATGTGATTGGGCATGATGACATATTTTTCGACAATGACACCGGGGATGCGATTGCCGGAAAGGATATATTTCTGCACGATCTCACCGCTTCTGGAAAGTCGAACGTCCGGGGCGTCGAGGGCGCCGCCCCCTACAATGGTGCATAACAGCGGGAGCTTATCTTGGGTACAGATCGTAATGAAATAGGCACCCGGTGTGCTGTAATCAAAATTTGGAATACGGTTTGGTTTCCGTTTGGGCAATTCCATCATGGATCATCCCTTCATCACCATTTGTCTAAGACCGTAGCGGACCATTTCCTCGGTGGTGGCCTTGGGGTCGACACCCTTCAGGGCGGCGGCGACCTCGGCGGCGGAGTAGCCCAGCTCCTGGAGCGCGGCGGAGGCCAGGGCGGTGGTATTGGCGGGGGCGGCTGCGGCGGCGGGCTTTACGCCGGAGAAATCCAGCTCCATATTGGAGCCGCCCACCTTGTCCTTCAGCTCCAGGATGATGCGCTGGGCGATCTTCTTGCCCACGCCCTGGGCGGCGGTCAGGAGCTTCTCGTCTCCGGTCATGACGGCCAGGGTAAAGTTCTGGGGGCCGCCTGCGGACAAAATCGCCAGGGCGGCCTTGGGGCCCACGCCGGTGACGGAGGTTAAAAGCTCATAGCAGTGCTGCTCCTCCCGGCTGGCGAAGCCGTAGAGATCGTGGGCATCCTCCCGGATGGATTCGCAGATGTAAAGCCGCGCGGTCTGGTTCAATTTCAGCTGGGCGGCGGTAAAGGCCGTGATCCGGCAGCCGTAGCCCACGCCGCCGCATTCCACGACAGCAAGACCGGGCTCCAGAATGGTCACGGGACCGTTTAAGTAATAAATCATGGAGTACCTCCAAGTTGAAAGTTGAAAATTGAAAGTTGAAAGTGAAGGAAACGATAACTTTCCACTTTCCACTTACAACTTTCCACTGAGCCGCGACAGCATGCTCGTAGAGGATCGGGCATGGCAGAGCGCAATGGCGATGGCGTCGGCGGCGTCGTCGGGCTTGGGCATTTTTTCCAGCCGCAGGATCCGGCGGGTCATGTCCTGGACCTGGTGCTTGGTGGCGTTGCCGTAGCCAACCACGGACTGCTTGACCTGCATGGGCTTGTAGGGGGTGACCTCCAGCCCCGCCTGACGGATGGCAAGCAGGATCACGCCCCGGCTTTGGGCCACGCCGATGCCGGTGGTGACATTCTGACCGAAGAACAGCTCCTCGATGGCCACGCAGTCGGGCTGGCAGACCCGCAGGAGCTCGCGCATATCCTCGTAGATCATTTCGAGCCGTGCGGAAAAATCCGCGCCGGGGGGCGTGGTGATGGCACCGCAGCGCAGCAGGGTGAACTGCCCCCGCTCGCCCTCGATCAGACCGAAGCCCGTGGTGCCGTAGCCAGGGTCGATTCCAAGAATCCGCATATCAGAAGGGATTGGCGATGGACCAGTAGTACAGCAGCACCGCGACGATCATAAAGACCAGCCCGATCCGCGCCCCCCACACCTGCCACCGGGGCCGGGGGATGTATTCTTCCAGTTCAGGGTTCCGTTCTTCCATAGTTATTTCACCTCAGGATATAGGATAGCACAAATGTTCAGAAATTACAAGCCATTCGTTGGGGAGATATGAGATATGCTTAAATTCAGAAGATCTCATATCTGGTATCTCTATCAAAATGCCTATTTACATTTGCTGTCAAATGATGTATGATATGGATGAACAGAGTAAGATATTCCGCGTGAAGTGTCGCCGTGATGGGGAGTTGTACGGCGGACGAAGGCTGCTTTTCGGCCTGCGATGGAAGATCTGCACCCGCTGTTGCATAATGGGTGGATATCCCTCCTTTATGTAGCATCGATACTCGGTTGGGTCAACGGCTGCATGGGTATGTCTGCCCGCCCCACCTGGTATTCCCATACATGTTGCTCCCCATCCGTTTTCGGCTGGGGATTTTTTGTCGGGAAAACAGGCCAGGGTATCACATACGCCGGCAAGTCAATGGCCCCATCATTAAGGAGGTCATATTTTATGGCAAGAAAAGAAAAATCCACCAATCTGTACAGAACCCCCTTCTGTGCCGGCTACTGGCGTGACGCCCTGGCAGAGCTGAAGGACACCAAGATGCTGGTGTTCGCTGCCATGATCGTGGTCATGCGCGTGGCCCTGAAAACCATCATCCGCATCCCCCTGGGACCCAGCCTGGACATCACTCCCGCATTCATGGCCAACGCCCTGGGTGCCATGGTCTACGGTCCCTTCGTCGGTGCCATCGGTGCCATCGTCTCTGATGTGCTGGGCGTTATGCTCCGGGGCGACACCTACTTCCTGCCCTATGTGCTGACGGAGATCTCCGGCACCATCATCTTCGCCCTGTTCTTCTACCGTCAGAAGCTCACCCCCACCCGCGTGATCCTCAGCCGCTTCTGCATCTGCCTGTTTGTCAACATCCTGCTGCAGACCCCCATTGATATGCTGTTCCAGCTGGTCTACTACGGCTACAACAATGTGGTGCTGACCCTGCCCCGGATCTTCAAGAACCTGTTCATGTTCCCCCTGGAGTCCGTGGCCCTGGCGGTGTTCCTGTCCGCCATCCAGCCCATCACCTACCGGATGAAGCTGACCTACACCCCCGCAGAAAAGCTCTACTTCAACAAGAAGCAGATCGCCCTGCTGGTGGTGCTGGTTTTCGTGGGCGTGGCATCCCTGTTCGCCTACCTGCCCATGCACTACAGCAATAACTCCTACTCCGCCAACTACTCCACCGAGGAGCGCATTGAGAAGAACCAGTCCATGCAGCCCATCGTGTTGGAGAACACCGACGATTGGGACGATGTGACCACCATGACCTGCGTGGAATCCGCCTACGGCAAGTTCCTGAGCAAGGAGATCACCTACACCGTGGCCGTCTACACCGTGGAAGAGGGTGTGGAGGTGGACGACAGCATCTGGATGCTCTCCAAGTCCAAGGCCGCCAAGCACGAGGCCCTGACCCGCGTGGCCACCGCCACCATCGTGGTCAACGACAAGACCGGCGAGGTCGTGTCCTTCGTCATCGAATAAGTTACCCAGACCGGGCGGATTCCCCGCCCGGTTTTCTTCTGGAAAGGAATCAAAAACATGAATCTGGAACAGTGCATCGATTACATCCACAGCAAATTCCGCAAGGGCAGCATTCCGGGCCTGCACCGGATGGCGGAGCTCCTGGAGATGCTGGGCAACCCCCACCGGGAGCTGAAATACGTCCACATCGCCGGTACCAACGGCAAGGGCAGCACCGCCGCCATGAGCGCGTCCATTCTGAACGCCGCGGGCTATCGGGCCGGTATGTTCACCTCCCCCTACATCTATCGCTTCCACGAGCGCATCCAGCTCTGCGGTGAGCAGATCGCGGACGAGGATCTGGTGGAGGTGGTCAATTACGTCTACCCCTACGCAGAGCGCATGGCGGACCCTCCCACGGAGTTCGAGCTGGTCTGCGCCATCGCCTTTGAGTACTACCGCCGCAAAAAGGCGGATATCATCGTGCTGGAGTGCGGCATGGGCGGTCTGCTGGATGCCACCAACATCATCCCCGCCCCGGAAGTGGCGGTCATCACCAACATCGGTCTGGACCACACCGATGCCCTGGGCGATACCCTGGAGAAGATCGCCGGGGCCAAGGCCGGCATCTTCAAGGAAGGCTCCCACGCCGTTGTCTACCGGGGCACCCCCGGGGTGGAGGCGGTCTTCGAGGCCGTCTGCGCCGAAAAGAACATCCCCCTGCGCAAGGCGGATTTTGACACTCTGGTGAACAAGTCTCTGGACCTCTTCGGTCAGGTCTTCGACTGCGGCGGGCGGAAAAACATCGAGCTGCCCCTGCTGGGCGAGCATCAGATGTTCAATGCCTCCGTGGTGCTGTCCATTATGGATGCCCTGACCGAGCGGGGCTGGAAGATCTCCGAGGAGCACATCCGTACCGGCATGAAAAACGTCACCTGGCCCGGACGGTTTGACATCGTCAGCCGGGAGCCCCTGTTCATCATTGACGGCGGCCACAATCCCCAGTGCATCGAGGCCCTGGTGAAGAACATCCGGGATTATCTGGTGGGCCGCCGGGTCATCGCCCTGGTGGGCGTGCTGGCGGATAAGGATTACGCCGATATGTTCCGACCCGTCATGGAGCTGGTGGAGCAGTTCGTCTGCATCACCCCCGACTCCCCCCGGAAGCTGGAGGCCGACGATCTGGCCCGGTACCTGCGGGGCGTGGGTGCAAAGGCCCAGGGCTGCGGCGATATGGACAGCGGCATCCGCCGCTGCCTGGAGCTGGCAGGAAAGGACGGCGCGGTGCTCTGCTTCGGCTCCCTGTACTCCATCGGCGCGGTAAAGGCCAGCCTGGATGCCGTGCTGGGCGAAAAGTAAATTTGTGGAAGAGCCTGCTGCAAAATGAACTGCAGCGGGCTCTTTTTGTATGCTCGCCCCTACAGACACGATTGGGTGCGTTTGTGTTTTGCGGCAGACTCTTTTTCTTGCGAAACGGGGCAGGATATGGTAAAATGGCGAAAAACAAACACGGAGGACACACTATGTTCAACGGCTATTCCACCGAGACGGTGGATTTTCTCTGGGGCATCCGGTTCAACAACAACCGCGACTGGTTCCAGGCCAATAAAGACAGCTACACCAAATATCTCTACCACCCCACCAAGGAGCTGGGGGCCCACATTTTCGAGCCCTTCCTGGATATGCCCGGCATCCTGTGCAAGGTCAGCCGCATCTACCGGGATGCCCGGCTCCACCCGCCGGTGCCCTACAAGGAGAGTCTGTGGATCTGCATCCGCAAGGATGTGGAGTGGTGGGCGGACAACCCCTGCCTGTATTTTGAGATCAACCCCGAGGGGGTCCACTACGGCTGCTTCTTCTGGCATCCCAAGCCCCAGAAGATGGAGGAATTCCGGCGGGAGCTCGCCCGGGACCCGGAGACTTTCCTGGAGCTCATCGACCAGGTGGAATCCGCCACCGGCGTGACCGTCACTGCGAACGAGTACAAGCGCGTGAAGCCCTGCGAGGATCAGCGTCTGGAGCGGTTCTACAAATGGAAGGACCAGATCGCCTGCACCGTCCATGAGGATTTCAGCGATGCTACCTTCGGCCCCGAACTGGGCGACCGGGTGCGGGATTTCCTGACTAAGACCATGCCCTTGATGGAGAATCTGAGCAGATTTGGAGTGTAAAAATAGCGCGTCATTGCGAGCCAGTGCGCACACTGGCGTGGCAATCCCGTGGATTTTCTGCCCGGCTTCCAAAGAACGGCCGGAAGATTTTGGGGATTGCCACGTCGGGCTGTGCCCTCCTCGCAATGACGTATCTTTTTGCGCGCAAAAAACCCGCCGACTGGTCGGCGGGTTTTTGTTTACAGCGGGGGAACGGGAGTGGGCCGGTCGGGGTCGAAGACCTCGTCCACATTGAACAGGTCCGCCACCTTCTTGGGGGTGTACCACATGCGGTAGCCGTCCAGATTCCGGCGGCCGCCCCGGAAGTAGTCCTCGCCAAGCTGCTGCCAGGCCACGTGGCTGTCCACATTGTAGAAGTAGCGGTAGCCGTCCTCATAGAGGGCCGCGAACTTGGCGTTGTCGAAGGTGTACTTGCCGATGCCGGCGATGTCGGAGCCGTTGGGGTAGAGGATGATGTCACAGTCGCCGATGATGGGCTGGACGGTCTGCTCCCACTTGTCGGAGTCGGAGGCCACCTTCTCGGCGGAGATGTTGCCGTAGGAGGGGTGGCCGTAGGAGTGGCTGGCCAGGATCCAGCCGTGGTCCCGCAGGCACTGGGCCACAGCCTTGGCATCCTCACATTCCTTCTTGTAGGCCTCGGTGCCCAAGTCGTCCTCGTAGGCGGGCTTGGTCCGGTAGCCGAAGACACCCTCGTAGCCGGTCATGCCCAGAATGGCCCGGGCACCCCGGTAGGAGAAGTCGGGGTGGGCCTGGATGAAGTCCTCCAGCAGGGGGACCAGATCGTAGGAGCCCACATGGATGTTGCCCTCGGCATCCATGTACTCGCAGGTGGGGTAGCCGTCCTCGCCGATGATGATCTTGTGGGCGAAGCCGTCGCCGTCGGCGTGGGGCACGGCAGGACGCTCATAGTCGGGGTCCACGTCGCCGATCATGTAGCCGTAGTAGTTCACGTCGTCCTGGCTCATGACGAAGGGGGTCTTGCCCTCCGGGAGCCAGATCTCGCCGTACTTCATCCGGGTCTTTCCGTTCTCGTCCACATATTCGTAGGCGATGTCGTAGGGGGAGACCAGAACATAGCCCTTTTCGTACATACTCTCCATCATCTTCAGAAATTCGGGGATGGTGGTCATGTACTGGTTGTAGCCCTTCTCGGTGAAATCGCCGTCAAAGCAGCGGGCGTTGTCCACCACCAGGGTGTGGAAGAAGACGTGGGTGATGTTCTGCATGTCGCCCCACTTGACCAGGGTCTGGGAGTCGGTCTCGTACTTGGCGATGCGCTCCTGGACATCGGCACTGGAGGCATGGCTGCTGGAGCTGAGCATGGCGATGGCACCCTCATAGTCGTAGCCCGCCGCCAGGAAGTCGGCCTGCCGCAGCAGCTCGTCGTGGGGCGGCTCCGTCTCCGGGGGGACGGTGGTCTCGATGGGGGTGGTGCCCAGGGGCTCGGTGGACTCGGCAGGGTCCTTGGTAAACAGGCCGCCAATGGCTTTCGCCGCGCAGCTCACCGCGCTGATGGCGATGATCAGGGCCAGCAGGCACAGCAGCACGAACCGGATCAGGGGCCAGTTGCGCCAGAGCTGATAGGTAAATTTGTTCTTGACCCACTTGGGGCGGCGGGGCTTTCTGCGCCGCCGGGGGGCGGGGGTGGTCTGATTCTGCTCGATCTCACTCATGGGGCAGACCCTCCTTTGTCTAAAATACTCCCTAAATCATACCCTCTTTTTCGACAGAATTCAACTACAGAATGGAAACAATTCAGAAATTTAAGAAATTAAGAAAACAATGATAACCTTGCAATTATGCGGGGGGGTGATATACTAGTAGAAAACAAGTGTGTTTGAAAGGAGTTTTTCTATGAGATTGAAGCATTGGAAGCTGCTGCCCTGCTTTTTGCTGGGCATTATCGCCATGCAGACGGTTGGCTGGGGCGTTGCGGTGGCCTTCGGGGCCTTTGCGGGGCTGCGGAAGCTCCACTGGGCCATCTGGCTGATTTTGAGTCTGGCATTTCCCATTCTGGCCTTGCTGGTGCTCGGCAGGGCGAAGGACGGACGGGCTCCCCGGTGGTATGCGGTGAGCTATCTGGTCAGCGCACTCGGAGCCGGATATGCCTACGGTATCTGCCTGGCTTTTTTGGAGGTGCCCTTGACCCTTGGAGATATGCTGATCTCCACCGCGCTGCCCACTCTGATGGCGGTGGTCATGTGTCTGACCTATACCCTCTGGCGGCGGACGAGGTGGATCGCCATTGGCTTCACCATCCTGACGGTGGCGGCGATTTTCTGCTGCCTGATCTTCGGTGAGGGGAAGGGGATGCTGGCTCTGGGCGGTATTTTTGGACTGCTGTTCTTTGCTTCCATGCCCGTCACCTGCGGCAAGGTCCTCTGCGGCGAGGACTGGCGGGAGCAGATGGCTTTTTCCGGCTTCGGTGCATACCTGATCGTGGTGCTGGGTGTCATTGTCCTCCTGCTGGAGGATGGCCCCGAAGGGATCATCGAGGGACTGTTTGAGGGCATCGCGGATGTGGGCTCCAGCATAGATCCCCAGCCCAGGCAGAAGCGGCGCGGATAAAACGGCCCCTCGTAATGACGGCGGGAGACTGGAGTTTCTGTGCGCGTAGGGGCGACCCTTGCGGTCGTCTCGGTAATCGCAGTGCGATTGGCACGGACCCGCCCCGTTGGGGCGGCGGGCGACCGTAAAGGTCGCCCCTACGCGATATTTCCATATAAACGGAACGCAAAAAGCGCACCCCGAAAGGGGTGCGCTCGTTTTGATTCTGTCGATATATGCGATAAATCCCCCTCGCCCCGCAGGGCATATCGAGCGTTTACGCATATCGAAGGCGGAGCCTATATCGAAAATCCACTTGTGGATTTATATCGATCCTTACAGCAGAGGCTCCAGGCCCAGGACGGGGTGGTTGCGCTCGGTCAGCCAGTTCAGCAGCTCCTCAGGATCGGCGGTGACGGTCTCATCGGCGATCATGTCGGTGAAGTTCTCAATGCCGTAGAGCTCCATGGCGGTCTTGTTCAGACGGTCGGCGACGTCATCCTTCAGCTCCTTGGGCATCCAGACGATGCGCTCGATGCCGCCCTCAGCGGCGATGAACTTCTTGGAGGAGATGAAGTGACGGCCATGGCCCATGTAGCCGGGAGTCTGGACGCCGCCGCCGGTGCAGGAGGCCAGCTCGCCGAAGGTCATGCCGGCGGGGGTCATGCCCTTGAATTCCCGGTTGACCACGATGAAGCCGTTGGACATGGGCTCGATGCCGCAAATGCACTCGAAGCAGCCGCAGGAGGTCATGGGATCTTCCAGGATGGAGTACAGGGTGACGGTCTCCACAGCGCCGTGGGTGGCATCGTTGTTGGCCTTATCCACGTATGCAAAACGGCCGGTACGCTCGTCGGTGCAGCCTTCCTTGAAGATGGGCTGGCAGGGGCCGTTGGGGTCCAGTTCGTTGGTGGCCTTGGCGTCCAGCCAGGACACGGCGCCGCACAGGCCCAGACGCTCGGGGGTAACCACGCAGCAGTGTGCAGGGGCGAAGGACTGGCAGAGGATGCAGGTGTAGTAGCGGTCCA
>JBGVNV010000001.1:0-8135 GCA_045125955.1 Faecousia sp. | reverse complement strand
CCGGGGTGGTGCTCCGCGCAGCGAATCCGAAATCTAATGATTGCCGGGGGCAATCACACCACAATTCCTAGCTGTCAGGGCATCGGCTCTTCGGAACCGATGCCCTGACTGAAGAGGAATGCGGGCGGCAATGTAACGATTTCGGAAGAGCGAAGACCTGCACCAATGTGCCAACTTAGTGGCAACTCTGGTGCAGGTCTGTTTTATTGTACTGACTTTCACCTTTCCGCCCGCATTCCTCTCCCGACCCCTTCGGGGCCACCCTCCCCCCGGGGGAGGGAATGGCGTTTTTTGACAAACTGGCATTTCCCCGCTTTTAATTGACAAGCAGGACCAAATGGTGTAAAATTACACTATAAGAGAGGAGTGGTGCTTATGAACCGCGAAGAATTTATCCGTGAGATGGATACCCAATTGAAATTGGTGCGCACCGAGTACGGCTACACCCAGGAGATGATGGCTTCCATCCTGGGGCTGTCCAAGAAGACCCTGGTGGAGATCGAAAAGGGGCGTTCGTCCCTGGGCTGGATGGGGGCGGTGGCCTTTGTGAGCCTGTTTTCCGAGAGCCGCATTCTCGGCAGTCTCCTGGGCGGCGAGGCCAGCGACATGGTCAAGGCCCTGGCCTTCGAGGGCAAGAAGCCCTTCTTCGTGCCCACCATGGGCGGTAAGATCTGGTGGCGCACCGTGGAGGAAGCGGAAAAATGGCGCATCCAGCAGAACATCATTTCCAACCACTTCCGGGCACTGGACCGTCAGGACCGGCGCATCAGCTTCGGCTTTGACTTCGAGCACATCCGGGCCCGGTGCATCGAACTGGAGGAATTGCTATGAAAAAGACAACGGGCGAGATCGTATCCGGCATTTTAAAGGGCGTGGTGCTGCTGGCCGTGGGCGGCTTCGGCGTGTTCATCGGGTCGGTGTTCTGCTTCCTTGGCATCGTGCCCCTGTATCTGGCGCGGGTGTTCCCCATCGCGGCGGGCGGACTGGTGCTGTGCACCGCCCTGGCGGTGAGTAAGCTGGTGCCGAAAAAGTGGATGAAGCGGGCGTGGCTGACCTTGATGGCGGTCTGCATGGCCTGCGGCGTGTATGTGGGCTTCGGCCTTTACAACGATTCCATCCCCGTCATGGAGGACCGGGACAGCCTCATTTACCAGTACGAGCCCTTTGCCGATGGCACCAAAGCCGTGTACCTGGATCAGGAATCTACATTGAAATTCGACACCCCCACCATCGACATGGACGGTGCCACGGCGTTGTACCCGGTCTATTCCGCCTTCGTCCAGGCGGTGTACCCGGAGGGAAAATACGACATCTACGATTTTAAATATAATGAGGAGGACGGCTACGGCCAGGTCACCTGCACCGGCACCATCGAGGCCTATGAGCGGCTGATCCAGGGCAAGACCGACATCATCTTCTGTGCCGCCCCCAGTCAGGATCAGCTCGATGCCGCCGCTGCGGCGGGCGTGGAGCTCCACCTGACCCCCATTGGCCGGGAGGCCTTCGTCTTCTTCGTCCACAGCGAAAATCCCGTGGCGGGGCTGACCGTGGAGGAGATTCAGGGCATCTACACCGGCGAGATCAAAAACTGGCGGGATCTGGGCGGCAAGAACCAGCGCATCCGCCCCTATCAGCGGGCGGAGAACTCCGGCTCCCAATCCGCGCTCCTGCGGCTGATGGAGGGCCTCCCCCTGATGGAGCCTGAAAAGGAAGACCGCATCGCGGGCATGGGCGGCATCATCACCCAGGTCGCCAGCTACCGCAACCATAAAAACGCCGTGGGCTTTAGCTTCCGGTTCTACTCCACGGAGATGGTGGAAAATGAGCAGATCAAACTTCTGGCCCTGAACGGCGTGGCTCCCACCAAAGAGACCATCCGCTCCGGCGAGTATCCCATCTCCAGCAATTTCTACGCCGTGACGGCATCCCCCATGGGCCAGCCCGCCCCGGAGGAGAACAATCCTGAGCTCCGGGCCTTCCTGGACTGGATCCTCAGCGACCAGGGCCAGGAGATCATCGAAAAGACGGGGTATGTGGGGGTAAATTGAGATAACAAAGATGGAAGCGTCCCGAATATAGGACTGATCCCGTGCTACCATATTCCCAGTCGAAGGGAATCGAAAAAGACACCGTTTGTATTTCTTAAGAATTCTGAATTTTTCTATAGGAAAAGTACACAACGAACAGCAGTCAGAATTGTCCAACCGTCCGAAGTTTCGTTACACCCATTGACAATCACGTAACCCCGTGATACCATGCAATTACGCAAGGTCCCGTAAAAAACGCCCGCTTTCTCGCGGGCACAATACAAGGAGGAAATCCCATGAAAAAGAAAGCATTGGCATTCGCTCTGGTGCTGTGCATGGTCATTGCCATGCTGCCCGTCAGCGTTTTTGCCGCACCCGCCAGGCAGACGGCCCGGATCGAGGCCCTGCCCCTGAACGAGAACCAGACGCAGCTTCTCGTTGCGCCCCAGGCTCTGCCCGAACTGCCCGCCGAGCCCAATGCCGGCAAGTACAAGATCACCGCCAAGGTGACCAAGGGCAGCAGCTACGGTGAGATCGAGCTGTCCGCCTCCAGTGCCAACGCCGGCGAAGCCGTCTACCTGCTGGCCAACCCCGACAACGGCTATCTGGTGGAGTTCGGCGGCAGCTATGACTACACCTACTACGAGATGGAGCTGGGCTATCTGGGTCTGGACATCTACGAGATCCTCATGCCCGACGGCGATGTAAGCCTGGAAGTCAAGTTCGTCGCCGCTCCCGGCAGCAACCACTCCGTCAATGTCTCCAAGAATGTCAACGGCGGCACCATCACCGCCAGCCGCACCAAGGCCAAGGAGGGCGAGAGTGTCGTTCTGGAAGTGAAGGTCAAGGACGGCTACTATCTGGAGGGTCTGTACGCCGAGGATTCCAACGGCAACGGTGTTGTCGGCGGCTACCTGGGCCAGGATGAGGATGGCACCGAAATCTTCGAGGTCATCATGCCCGCCACCAAGCTGTATGTGGAGGCCGTCTTCGAGAAGGAAAAGCCCCACAGCATCACCGTCAGCCCCCGCGAAGGCGGCACCGCCTCCGTCAACAAGTCCACCGCCTACACCGGTGAGGAGTTCATCCTGACCTGTACCCCCGATGCCGGCAGAGAGGTCTATTACATCGACTGCCGCACCGGCACCGAGGTTGTCCCCCTGACCAAGATCGCCACCAACCAGTGGAAGGGCATCATGCCCGACGGCGATGTTCGCATCGACATCAGCTTCCAGTATCTGAAGCGCAATGTCACCGTGAATGTGACCAACCCCGAGGGCGGCACCGCCACCGTGGATCCTACCTCCGCACTGCCCTACACCACGGTCAAGCTGACCTGCAATCCCAATGAGAACTACCGGGTGGCTTCCGTCACCGGCGTTGCAGGTCTGAAGGAGCTGGGCAGCAACATTTGGTCCTTCTCCATGCCTGAGCAGGATGTGACCATCAATGTCACCTTCAAGACCATCTACAACCCCATCACCGTCACTGTCGAGACCGGTCTGGGCGGCAGTGCCATTGCCAATGTGCTGGAGGCCAAGGCCGGCGACACCGTCACCCTGACCGCCACCCCCGAGGAGGGCTACCGGGTCGCCCAGATCACCGGTGTGAAAAATCTCACCGACAACGGCGACGGCACCTACACCTTTACCATGCCCGATGAGGCTGTCAACATCAAGGTCCTGTTCCTGCGCCACGAAAATCCCTTCCTGGATGTGAACGAGACTCAGTTCTTCTACACTCCCGTCCTCTGGGCCGTGGAAAACGGCATCACCTCCGGCATCTCCGCCGAGGCCTTCGGTCCCTTCGTGGTCTGTAACCGTGCCCAGGTGGTCACCTTCCTGTGGCGTTACGCCGGTTCCCCCGAGCCCACCGCCACCGAGAATCCCTTCATCGATGTGCAGGCAGGCTCCTTCTATGAGAAGGCCGTCCTGTGGGCCGTGGAGAACGGCATCACCAACGGTGTCAGCGCCAACGAGTTCGGCCCCGGTCTGGCCTGCAACCGCGCCCAGGTGGTCACCTTCCTGTGGCGTCTGATGAAGCAGCCCGCTCCCGCCACCACCGAGCATCCCTTCACCGATGTGGTCCCCGGCAGCTTCTATGAAAGCCCCGTGCTGTGGGCCCTGGAGAACGGCATCACCACCGGTGCCACCGCCACCACCTTCAATCCCAATGGCGAGTGCCTCCGGGCCCAGGTGGTCACCTTCCTGTACCGCACCGCCCAGCTGCCTCCCCCTCCCGTGTCCTATGACCTCCACTGGAACATCAACGGCTTCACCGATACCCCCAGCGAGTACGGCACCGTCACCCTGAGCCACACCAACGCCCAGCCCGGCGAGACCGTCACCGCCACCGTCATTCCCGCCGAAGGCTATCAGCTGGACTGGGCCAAGTGCTACTACAACACTCCCGTCACCAAGGTCAGCGACACCGAGTACACCTTCGTCATGCCCGACCATGAGGAAATTTTCTGCGTGAACTTCTCCGCAATCCCCGAGGAGCCCACCGAGCCCGAGCCCACCGATCCTGAGCCCGAGGAGCCCACCGATCCCAAGCCCGCGCCCACCACCTACGAGCTGGTGCTGAAGGACAACGGCCACGGCACCGTCACCTATGTGGATGCCACCTCCGCCGCCCCCGGCGAGAGCATCTTCTTCCATGCCGTCCCCGAGGAGGGCTACTATCTGGAGCGCGTGGGCATTTTCAACCCCGACAACTCCATCGACGTGTCCATGATCCGGCTCTACGAGCACGAGGACAACCTCTACGAGCTGGTCATGATCAACCACGATATCATCATGACCCTCTACTTCAGCCCCATCCCCGGCTAAAACACAAGCCCTCCGGCAAACGCCGGAGGGCTTTTCTGTCCGAAAGAACACGTCATTGCGAGGAGGGCAAAGCCCGACGTGGCAATCCCCCGGATTTTCAGAGACTTCTATTGAAGCGGGATAAAAAATCCACGGGATTGCCACGCCAGTGTGCGCACTGGCTCGCAATGACGCATCTATTTTAGTTTATGGTTATTTCCACTCCTCCGGCACGAAATCCAGGGTGATCTCCGTCACCTTGGGGACCAGACGGGTGTATTTGACTCCGGCGGCATCCATCATCCGCTTGCTGGCGAGGGTCGCCATGGAGTCGGCGTACTTGTCGCTCAGGTACAGCACCTCTTTCACGCCGGACTGGATGATGGCCTTGGCGCACTCGTTGCAGGGGAAGAGAGCCACATAGAGCTTGCTGCCCCGCAGGTCGCGGCCGTTGGCATTCAAGATGGCGTTCAGCTCCGCGTGGACCACATAAGCGTACTTGGTGTCTTCGCCGGTGCGGTCCCAGGGGAAAATGTCATCGGAGCAGCCCTTGGGCATGCCGTTGTAGCCGGTGGAAATGATGATATTGTCCTGGGACACGATGCAGGCTCCCACCTGGGTGTTGGGGTCCTTGCTCCGCCGGGCCGCCAGCATGGCAACGCCCATAAAATATTCGTCCCAGGAGATGTAATCCTGACGCTTCATATTGTTTCCTCCCTTTATTTGAGTTGACAGTGTACAATTGACAGTTGACAGTTAAGGTGTCGCTTTGCGACTATATTAATTCATTTTACTCCGAATTACAAGAACTGTCCACTGTCAACTGTCAATTGTCAACTAAAAAGCAGGATGCTTTTTCGGCATCCTGCTTTTTTATCAGTCAAAGAAATCCTTCACAGCATCGAAGAACTTTTTCCGCTTGGGGGTTTCGGAGAGGGTCTCGTCCAGCTGGCGCAGGAGCTCCTTCTGCTCCCGGGTCAGGCGGGTGGGGGTCTCCACCACCACGGTGACCAGCTGGTCGCCGCGACGGGTACGGTTGTTCACATAGGGGATGCCCTTGTCACGGAGCCGGAAGGTGGTGCCGGTCTGGGTACCCTCGGGAATGTCGTAGGTCACCTTGCCGTCCAGAGTGGGGATCTCGATCTGGGCACCCAGGGCCGCCTGGGTGAAGGAGATGGGCAGCTCGCAGAGCACATCTGCGCCGTCACGCTCGAAGAGCTTGTGCCGCTTGATGACGATCTCCACCAGCAGATCGCCGGCGGGGCCGCCGTTGGCACCCACACTGCCCTCGCCATGGACCCGGACCATCTGGCCGGCATCCACGCCTGCGGGGACCTTGACCTTGACCTTCTGGGTCCTGCGGACCTTGCCCTTGCCCTTACAGGTGGTGCAGGGGGTCTTGATGACCTTGCCCCGGCCGGAACAGGCGGGACAGGGGGAGGTGGACTGCATGGCCATGCCCATGAAATTCTGGGTGGTGCGGATCTGGCCGGAGCCGCCGCAGCGGGTACAGGTCTCCACCGCGCCGTCGGCAGAGCCGGAGCCGGAGCACTTGGCGCAGTTCTCGATGCGGGTGGCGGGAACCTCCTTCTCCACGCCGAAGGCTGCCTCCTCGAAGGTCAGCTCCAGACGGGAGGCCACATTCTCGCCCCGGCGGGGGGCATCCTGACGGGCGGAGCGGGTGGCACCGCCGCCGAAGAAGTCGCTGAAGATATCACCGAAATCGCCGAAGCCGCCAAAGCCGCCGCCACCGAAGCCGCCGCCGAAACCGCCGAAGCCGGGGTTGAAGTTGGGGTCCACGCCCGCATGGCCGTACTGGTCATAGCGGCTGCGCTTGTCGTCGTCGCTCAGGACCTCGTAGGCCTCACCGGCTTCCTTGAACCTGGCCTCGGCTTCCTTGTCGCCGGGGTTGCGGTCGGGATGGTATTTCATGGCCGCCTTGCGGTAGGCCTTTTTGATCTCATCGGCACTGGCACCCTTTTCAACGCCCAGCACCTCGTAAAAGTCACGCTTATTATCTGCCATTTTGCTTTACCTCAAATTTTCCGGAATGGGACGATGCTTGGCTGTGTATTCCGAAACATCCAGCCGGATGACGGAAACAATGCTGACCAGCCGCTCGTTGAATGTAAAATCCTTGCCCGTCTGGGTCTTCATCAGAACGGACATGGCTTCCATCTTTTCTTCCACGTCCTCCACGATGGTCACCCGGCCCCGGCCGGAGACGGCGGAGTAGCCCAGACCGTACTGACAGGGGAGCACGCCCTCGAAGGGCCGGTAGTCGCAGTCCAGCTCGAAGCAGACGTTGGGATTTTTGCCCATCAGCTCCAGCTTGCTGCCCTTGACCGCACTGTGCAGGTAGAAGGTCAGCTTCCCCTCCTCCATGGAATAGCCATAGTTCAGGGGGATGATGTGGGGCTCATTGTCCACGGCAAGCCCCAGCCGCAGGACTTTGGCGGTGTCCAGGATCTCCCGGATCTCGGCCTCGTCCGTGATCTTAAATTCTCTCTTGGTCATGCCATGCATGGATGTACACCTCTTAACGATTGAAAAAAGATTCGTAGGGGACGGCGCCCTCGACGTCCCGTCTGCCGCAGGGCGGAGGTTCGGTATGAGGAAAAATATGCCCATCGAGGTCATATTTTTCCACGGGTCGTCGAGGGCGCCGACCCCTACGCAGTTTTTTGCAGGATACACCAACAAGGGGCGGCGTTTTGCCGCCCCTTGGGCTTGTGTTTAATTAGTCGACGGTCTCGTAGTCGGCATCGACCACGTCGTCGTTGCCGCAGCTGCCGCCGCAGTTGGGATCGCAGCCGCCCTGGGGACCGGCCTGCTTATACATCTTCTCGGAAGCGGCGTAGAAGGCCTGCTGCAGAGCCTCGGTGGCGTCCTTGATGGCCTGGATGTCGTTGCCCTTGGCGACATTCTTCAGAGCCTCCAGCTTGGACTCGATGGCGGCCTTGTCGGAGCCGTCGATCTTGCCCTCCAGATCCTTCAGAGTCTTCTCGGTCTGATAGATCATCTGGTCGGCCATGTTGTGGGTGTCGACCTCGTCCTTGCGGGCCTTGTCCTCGGCGGCGAACTGCTCAGCCTCGCGGACAGCCTTCTCGATGTCGTCCTGGCTCATATTGGTGGAGGCGGTGATGGTGATGTCAGCCACCTTGCCGGTGCCCAGGTCCTTGGCAGTGACCTTGACGATGCCGTTGGCATCGATGTCGAAGGCAACCTCGATCTGGGGCACGCCGCGGGGAGCGGGAGCGATGCCGCCCAGCTGGAAGCGGCCCAGGGTCTTATTGTA